>JBCEBX010000246.1:0-1511 GCA_039206455.1 Asticcacaulis sp. | reverse complement strand
GGGGAAATCGTTGTCCTGATCGGCCCGGCCGAAGCTTCTGCGCTATCCGAAGATGATCTTGAAGAGGCCCTGAAAGCCGCCCTTACCGATATGCCGCCGTCAGAGGCAGCGGCCAAAATCGCCGCGCGTTTCAATCTGCCGCGTAAAGATATCTATAAACGCGCTTTGGAATTGAAGGCATGAAGAGCCGTTCTGCGACAGGTCTTAAGGCCCACAGGCGCGGACATTTCAGCGAATATATCGCGCTACTTCACCTGATGCTCAAAGGTTACCGGATTCTGGGGTTTCGCCTGAAAACCCCTGAAGCGGAAATAGATATTCTGGCCCAGAAGGGCCAACGCCTTGCAGTCATTGAGGTCAAACAACGTCGAAGTGTGCTTGAGGCCCTTCATGCCACAGGGCCGGTGCAGCAGGCACGCTTACGGCAGGCGGCATTGAAACTCATCGAGCGACGCGGGAATTTGCGCAAATTCGACCTTGAGATCGATCTCTATGTGCTGCCGAAGCGCGGCTGGCCCAGGCATATTCGCAATATCTTTCATGAGGGTGTGTAAACTTACCCCTTGTGTCGGCAGGCTTCGGGGCTACATATAAAATCCCTCCGGTTGGAAAAGAAAGTATCTCCTCATGTCGCTACGCGTTGCCGTCCAGATGGATCCGGTCGAAAAGATCAATATCGCTGGAGATACAACCTTTTTACTCATGCTGGCGGCGCAGGCCCGGGGGCATCAGCTCTGGACCTATGACCCTCAGCATTTGTCGCTTGAAGACGGTAAGGTGTTTGCGCGGGCGCGTAAGGTAAGTCTGCGTAATGTTCAGGGTGATCATGTCACTATCGGTGACTTTGAAACGCTCAACCTCGGTGAAGATATCGACGTCGTGCTGATGCGTCAGGACCCGCCGTTTGATATAGCCTATATTACCGCCACCTATATCCTTGAGACCATTCACCCGAAAACTCTTGTGGTCAATGATCCGGCCGCGGTGCGTGACAGCCCGGAAAAACTTTTTGCTACGCGCTTTGAGGGGGTGCAGCCCCCAACCCTGATCAGTGCCGATCCGGTCGCTTTGCGCGATTTCCATGCGCGTCATGGTGACGTAATCCTTAAGCCGCTGCATGGTGCGGCGGGCGCAGGTATCATCAAGCTTTCAGCCGGTGACCGTAATCTGGATGCCTTGATTGAGCTTCACGCGTCCATCAGTCGTGAACCACTTGTGCTGCAAAAATATATCCCCGCCGTTTCTCAAGGCGATAAGCGCATCATTCTGGTGGACGGTGAGGTGGTCGGTGCGATCAACCGTGTGCCTGAAAAAGATGCGGTACGTTCCAATCTGCGCGTCGGCGGTACGGCTGTACCTACGACTCTGACCGAACGTGATCTGGAAATCTGCGCTAAAGTCGGGCCGGTATTACGGGAAAAAGGATTGATGTTCGTCGGGCTGGATGTGATTGGTGATTATCTCACCGAGATCAATGTGACCTCGCCAACCGGTGCTGTTCAGCTTAAGAC
>JBCEBX010000245.1:0-3454 GCA_039206455.1 Asticcacaulis sp. | reverse complement strand
AGCGCATCCGTAAGTATCTGCTCGTGGCTTTGAGGCAGATGGCAATTTCAGGAGACCCTTACCGTTTAGCGGGTCTTTCAGGACTTTCCAAGCGTTTTCTTTGTGCCGACCACGATGCGCGGCATGTCAGACAGGTCCTTAAAGGTTACAACATCGCTGAAACCGGCTTGTTTCATAAGGGTTTCGACGGCTTCGGCCTGATCGTAGCCGATTTCCAGCCAGGCACCGCCCTGTGGTTTCAGGATGCGATATACCTGTGGAATAAGCTCTTCGTACGCCACCAGACCTGATTCGCCGCCATCCAGCGCCAGAATGGGGTCGTGATCCTTGACTTCGGGATCAAGGGTCGGAATGACATCTGAGCGAATATAAGGGGGGTTGGAGGCCACGAAATCAAAGCTTTCGTCGTCCAGTCCCGACGCCCATGAGGTGCGCAAAAAGGCCGCCCGTCCGCCAAGGCCGAGTGAGGCGGCGTTATCGCGGGCAACCGCGAGGGCGTCTTCGGAGATGTCGGTACCAAGCCCTTTCGCGGCTGGGCGTTCAGCCAGAATGGACAGCAGAATGGCACCGGAACCGACGCCGAGATCAGCCACGGTAAAGCTCTGGTTCTCCTCGGTCCGCTTGAGGATCATATCGACCAGACATTCGGTTTCAGGGCGCGGTACCAGCACCGCCGGTGTAAGATTAAGTAGCAGCTTCCAGAACCCCTTGCGGCCGAGAATGCGCGCCACGGGCACACGCTTTTCGCGCTGGGTCAGATACTCATCCATCAGGCGCGTCTGGTCTTCGGTCACCACACGATAGGGATCGGTCAGAATGTCCGTACGGCTGGCACCGGTAGCGGCCTCAAGCAGCAAGCGGGCGTCAATGGCCGGAGAATCGATCCGGGCGGCCTTGAGGCGTTGCTGGGCGTTGGTCCAGGTTTTGACGAGGGTAATGGAGTCGGTCATGAGAAGCTCAGTTACACAAAAAAGTAAGACGGTCTTTAGAGCAGGCCTTGCCGTGCCACTATCATATAGTTGACGTCGGTGTCGCCTGAAAGGGCCCAGCGGCCCGTAAGGGGGGTATAGCTGACTCCGGTGGCGGGATCCGGTGTCAGGCCGGTGCCGGTGAGGAACTGTTCGATTTCCTCGGGTTTAAGGAACTTGTTCCAATCATGCGTACCCTTGGGCACCCATTGCAGGATATATTCGGCGGCGACAATGCCCAGGGCATGGGCCTTGAGCGTGCGGTTCAGTGTGGCGACAAACAGAAGCCCGCCGGGTGCGACCAGAGAGGCGCAGGCCTTCAGGAAGCTTTCGGGGTCAGACACATGTTCGATGACCTCCATACACAGAACCACATCGAACAGGGGGGCTTTGCGGGCGACCTGCTGCTCGACCGTCTGGGCCTGATAATTGATATCGAGGCCAACCTCGGCGGCATGGGCTTTGGCGGTGCCGATATTTTTCTCGGAGGCATCAAGACCGGTAACCTCAAAACCCATGCGCCGCATAGGTTCGGACAGCAGGCCGCCGCCACAGCCGATATCAATCAGGCGCAGGCCTTCAAACGGTTTGACGGCCTTTGCGTCGCGTTTGAAATGGTCAAGTACGGTATCGCGGATAAAGCTGACGCGGGTCGGGTTGAATTTATGCAAGGGGGCAAATTCGCCCTTCACATCCCACCATTTGGCGGCCAGTGCCGAAAACTGCGCCACTTCGGCGGCGTCAATACTGGCCCCTTCGGGCTTATCCTGAGCGGTCAAGGGATCGGTTTCAGCCATGGTTTTGCTCCGTAGACGGGCTGAATAGCCTATTTTTTCCGACATGGGGGCGTTTTTTTCGCAAATGCGCTTCACAGTTTGCACTTTGCGAACTAGATATGCCGCCGTCTTAAAGACAGGCTGTTAAAAGAAAGTCGATAATTATGTGCGTGGTGACGAAGTGACCCGTCTGGTAATGAAATTCGGCGGCACCTCCATGGCCGATCTGGAACGTATCCGTCGTGCCGCCCGTCTGGTGGCTGCGGAAGCTGATGCCGGTCATCAGGTAGCTGTCGTGGTTTCGGCCATGGCCGGCAAAACGAACGAACTGGTGGCGTGGACGGATGGTGCGGGTGCACCGACCGGTCAGGTTAATGCCGGTGACGATGAATATGATGTGGTGGTGGCCTCAGGCGAGCAGGTGACAGCGGGGCTTCTGGCCATGACGCTGCGCAATATGGGCTACAAGGCCCGCTCGATGACCGGCTGGCAGGTGCCGATTATTACGTCCGAAGCCCACGGTAAGGCGCGCATCGTTGATATTCCTTCGGATAATCTCGATAAGGCCTTTGATGACGGCTATATTATCGTGGTTCCGGGTTTTCAGGGCGTAACCCCGCAGGGCAAGATCACGACACTTGGCCGTGGCGGGTCTGATACGTCTGCGGTGGCCGTGGCCATTGCCGCGAAGGCTGTGCGTTGCGACATCTATACGGACGTGGACGGGGTCTATACGACTGACCCGCGCGTGGAATCAAAGGCCAAGCGTCTGAAGAAGATTGCCTTTGAAGAAATGCTGGAAATGGCGTCTTTGGGAGCCAAGGTGCTTCAGACCCGTTCGGTCGAGCTGGCTATGGGGCATCGGATGCCAATCCGTGTGCTCTCAAGCTTTGTGGAACCGGGCGAAAACGTGGATAATGGCACCATCGTGTGCGACGAGGACGAAATCGTGGAAAAGCATATTGTTTCCGGCGTGGCCTTCAGCCGTGATGAAGCCAAGATCACCCTTCTGGGCCTGCCGAACAAGATCGGCGTTTCGGCAGCCGTCTTCGCCAAGCTGGCGGCGGCGAACATCAATGTCGATATGATCGTACAATCCGAAAAGCGTTCGGGGGATTATGCCAATCAGCTGTTCACGGTATCACGTCGTGACGCCAAGGCAGCGGCAGACATCATGCTCGGGGCCAAGGATGAAATCGGCTTTGATGACATCAAGGTCGATGACAATGTCGCCAAGGTCTCGATCGTAGGCGTTGGTATGCGCTCGCACACCGGCGTTGCTCAGACCATGTTCACGGCGCTGTCGGAAAAGGGCATCAATATTCAGGTTATCTCGACGTCGGAAATCAAGATTTCTGTACTGATCGACGAAGCCTATACCGAACTGGCTGTGCGGGCATTGCACGCGGCCTATGGGCTGGATCAGATCGGCGCGTAAGATAAAGCTGTTAGTTAGTAGAAAAAAAGCCGGTCAGAATGTCTGACCGGCTTTTTTTATTTCTTGGGTGCGTCACATTTTTTCTTGCACGCCACCCATGCAGATAAGCACTTGTTTTCGTCTTTTTTAGCTTTTTGGCAGGTCGTATATGTATTGCTACATGTTCTTTTGCACTGTGTAGCTGTTTGCTGAGCATAGGCTACGCCGGACAACATTGCCGACACGACCACGGTGGCCGCAAGGACCTTACGCACGTACTTCATCGGACGCCT
>JBCEBX010000244.1:5993-13851 GCA_039206455.1 Asticcacaulis sp. | reverse complement strand
AGAGGGGTATAAAATCAACCGGATAAATCCCCATGCTTTCTGATTATGATGTTGTCGCCGTCGGTCATGCTATTGTCGATGTTATTGCGCCTGCGGAACCTGCGTTTCTGGCGGCGGAAAATCTGCCTGCGGGGTCGATGACGCTGATTGATCAGCACAGGGCGCTGAACCTCTATGGTAAGATGACAGCGCGCGGGGATGTCACGCAGGAATCCGGCGGGTCGGCAGGTAATACGATTGCCGGTGTCGCTTCGTTTGGTGGCAAGGCGGCCTATATTGGCAAGGTGGCACATGACGCTTTGGGGGAGGTGTTTTCGCGCGACCTCAAGCGTCTGGGCGTGACGTTCGATACGCCGTTTCTGCATGATGATCCGACGGCTACGGCGCGGTGCCTGATTAATGTGACACCGGACGGGCAGCGCACCATGGCGACCTATCTGGGCGCGGCAGCGCTGGTCGGGCCTCAGGATGTTGATCCGGCGATTATCGAGGCGTCGAAGGTAACCTATCTGGAGGGCTATCTGTTTGATACGCCGTCAGGACGGGCGGCCTTTGCCAAGGCCTGTGAGATTGCGCGGGCCGCAGGGCGTCAGACAGCGATTACGCTGTCGGACAGCTTTGTCGTTGATCGCTGGCGCACCGATTTGCTGGCCTTCATTGAGCGGCACATTGATGTGGTCTTTGCCAATGAGAGCGAAGTCCTGTCATTTTTTCAGACCGATAATTTTGATGAAGCGGTAAAGCATTTGCAGACCAAGGCTGATTTTGCGTTTGTCACGCGCTCGGATAAGGGGTCTGTGGCGGTAACCTATGGGACGGTATCGCCGGTTGAGGTGTGCGCGGCAGAGGTGGTCGATACGACCGGTGCCGGTGATCAGTATGCGGCGGGGGTGCTTTATGGTCTGACGCAGGGCCTGTCGGTGGTCGAAAGCGGGCGGCTGGGGTCGCTGGCGGCGGCGGAAGTGATCGGCCACTATGGCCCGCGTCCGCAGGTGAATTATGGGGAGTTGGCGAAGGCGCGAGGGTTGGTTTAGCGGGTCAGGCGCGGCGTTTGAGGGCAATGTACAGCGCGCCGGAGCCGCCGTGGCGGGCGTGGGCTTGTGAGACACCGGCGATCATATGTGACAGGGCCGGATCAGCCAGCCATTCCGGCGCGTGGCGTTTGAGAATACCGTTTTCGGCAAGGCCTTTACCCGTAATGACCAGTATGGCGCGGTAGTCATTGGCATAGGCCTGATGGACAAAAGCCTTGAGGCGGGACTCGGCCTGAATTTGCGTCAGGCCGTGCAGGTCGAGGCGGGCTTCGATCGGGTCGCGCTCGCGGCTCAGGCGGCGCTTGCGTTTTGGCTCAATCGGGTAGGGATCGGATTTGGGGCTGTCGCTATAAAGTTTGTAGCCAGTCTGGGGTTTGACGGCTTCACCTACCCGAAAAGGGGCCATGGGCAGAGGGGGCAGCTTTGGGGCCGTCATGGTGTCTTTACCGGCAGGCAGGCCCTTCAGGGTTACGGTTTCCGGTTCGGGGGAGGGTGTCGTTGTGGTTTTGAGTTTGTTCCTGATCGTGCGGGGGCGCACGGTCGCCGTTACCAGTGACCACAGGCGTTTGTCTTCGTTTTTGAGCGGGTAACGGGCCATGAGGTCACAATGACATTACAGGATTAAGAAAGAAACCCCACCACCCCCGCGATACATCGCGGCGGTCCCCCTCCCCGCCGAAGGCAGGAAGGTATGATCAGGTCAGGGCTTCGCGTTTTTCCTCGAGTTCCAGCCATTCAAGCTCGCCGTTTTCAAGGTCGGTTTTTAACTTTTCCAGCGTTTTCATCAGGGCGTCGAATTTGGCGGGTGATCTGGCATAGAGGTCGGGATCGGAGAGGGCCGCTTCGGTGTTTCTGATCTCGGCCTGCCATTTGGGCATCTGGGCGTTGAGGTCTTCGAGGCGTTTCTGGTCTTTGTAAGTCAGCTTTTTGACGGCGGGTTTAGGGGCCGCTTTAGGGGCGGGGGCTTTAGCCGCAGGCTTGGAAACGGTCGGGGTGCGGTGGCTGAGTTCGGTAAAGAAATCAGGGTTCTGGCGCAGGAAGTCCTGCCAGCCGCCGGGGGTTTCGACCGTCTTGCCTTTACCGTTCAGGGCGAGAGTCGAGGTGGCCAGACGGTCGATAAAGTCACGGTCGTGGCTGACGAGGATCAGGGTGCCGTCAAAATCGGCCAGCATGTCCTCAAGCAGGTCGAGCGTGTCCATGTCGAGGTCGTTGGTCGGTTCGTCAAGCACCAGAAGATTGGTCGATTTGGCCAGAGCGCGGGCCAGTTGCAGGCGGTTGCGCTCACCGCCAGACAGAGACTTGACCGGCTGACGCAATTGGTTTTCGCGGAACAAAAATTCCTTGGCGTAACCGGCAACATGCTTGGGGTAGCCCTGAACCATGATCTGATCCGAGCCGGAATTGGCCAGTGCGTCCCAAAGGGTTTCCTCGCCCTTTAAGGTGTCGCGGCCCTGATCGAGATAGGCGGTTTCCAGATTGGTGCCAAGTTTGATTTCACCGCTGTCCGCTTCGATCTGACCAATCAGCAATTTGACAAGCGTGGACTTGCCTGCGCCATTGGGGCCGACAATGGCCAGCCGGTCGCCGCGCAGGATACGGGTTGAGAAATTGTTCAAAAGTGTCTTGTCACCAAAGCCTTTGGACACGCCCTTAAGCTCGGCCACCAGCTTGCCGGAGGTGCCACCGGAATCGATGCTCATCTCCATGGTTTTGGCAATGTTGCGCACGCGCTCGGCGGCATCGGCACGCATGGCCTGAAGACGGGCGGCGCGGCCTTCGTTGCGGGTGCGCCGTGCGGTGATCGAACTGTAGAAGGTTTTGGTTTCACGTTCGATGGCTTTTTGCAGACGTTGCAGGGATTGGGCCTGCTCTTCCATAACCTTGTCTGACCATGGCTCAAATGCGGCGTAACCGGCATCAAGGCGCATGATCTTACGGTCATAAAGCCAGTAACAACGCTGGGTAACACGTTCAAGGAAAGTGCGGTCGTGGCTGACGATCAGGGCCGCGCCACGGAAGGATTTGAGGCGCTCTTCCAGCGCTTCGATGGCGAAAATATCAAGGTGGTTGGTCGGCTCATCAAGGAAGATCAGGTCGGGGTCTTCGGCAAAGGCCTTGGCCAGCGCGGCCCGGCGCTTTTCCCCGCCCGACAGTGATGCTGCCGCCGTGGCCGGATCAAGACCGAACTCATAAAGCTCGGCTTCGGCCAGATAGGACTCGGCACCATCTGATACCACCCAGTCCAGCACGCTGTCACCGGTCGGTTGCGGTTCCTGAAGCACATAGGCGTAGCGCAGGCCCTGCATGACCGTGCGTTCGCCGGAATCGGCTTCGATCAGACCCGCCATCAGACGCATCAGGGTCGATTTGCCTGCGCCGTTCTTACCGACCAGACAGGCGCGCACATTGGGTTCGAGCGCTATGTCCACGCCGTCAAACAGTGGGTTCATGCCGTCCATCAGGCGGACGTCTTTGAGGGCGAGCAGGGGGGCTTTGGTGTTCATGGGCTTGCCTGTACAGGCTGGGGCAGGTTTTGTGAATAGGGTGTTTAGGGGGAGGGTTTTGCAAAGGAAAGAGATTTGGTTTATGGCGGGGCATGACCAGACCTTTTTGGCAGACCAAGACCTTAGAGCAGATGAACGTGACAGAGTGGGAAAGCCTCTGTGACGGGTGCGGGCTTTGCTGTCTGATAAGGCTGGAGGACGAAGACTCGGGCGAGATCATACCCACGCGGGTGCATTGCAAGCTGTTCGACAACCAGTCGTGCCGGTGCAGTGATTATCCGAACCGCAAAAAATATGTACCGGACTGCATCAAGCTGACGCCGCACAATATCGAGGCGCTGGAGTGGATGCCGCTCAGTTGCGCCTATCGCCGCATCTATGAAGGCAAGGATTTGCCGCGCTGGCATCATCTGATCAGCGGGGATCGGGAGACGGTGCATCAGGCGGGGGTCTCAGTGCGCGGGCAGACGATCTCGGAAACCGAGCTGGAATACGAAGACGATGCGCTGGATTATGCGGCGTTTGATCTGCTGGCCGACAAGAGCGACCTATAAAGGAAAAGGCCACGGGGTTAACCGTGGCCTGCGCTCAATGATCAAAAAAAGATCTAATAGAAAATTGGGGTGCCTTTATGCGGGGGCGCACCGTACTGAAGCCTGACTATTCACATAACCTGACTTTGTGACAGTTGTTTTGCACCTGCGAGCATAAAAGTGAGATAGGCGTTTGCCCGCTTAATGTAAAAAAAACATAAGGCAATTCTTAAGGTTACATTTTGTGCCTGAGGTCTTATGCCCCGTCTCTCCAGCCCGTTTATAACTAGGGGCATGGGACGCACGACACTTTCCGACAAAACAATATCGAAAAGAAAAGTGATTCACGAACAACGGCTTATCGCATTGTTTGGCAGGCTGATGGCGGATTGTGAGGCCATGCTGACACCCGCCGAGTTTGCGGCGGTCGAGAAGCGGGCCAAGGCGCTGAGCGCGGTCAGGCGGACCCTGAAAGAGGTTTACACCAAAGAATCCGAAGGCGGAGAGACGGGTATGCATGACGACGAACAGGACACTGCCGACACGCTTGAGGCCTGGAAACTCAGGCTGGAACGCAAGCTCGATCGTCTCGCTGGGGCGCGAAGCGCGTCAGGCGTGGATGGACGAGATCACCAGCCCGGCGATCGTCAGGGGGATACTGAATGACTGGCGGTTCTGGGCCAGACCGGCGCAGATGCCGCCCGAAGGCGACTGGGGGACCTGGCTGTTCCTTGGCGGGCGCGGGGCAGGCAAGACGCGGGCGGGTGCCGAGTGGGTGCAGGCGCTGATTGATAAGGGGCTGCGGTTCGCGCTGGTGGGCGCAAGCCTGCATGATGTGCGTGAGGTGATGATCGAGGGCCCTTCGGGATTACGGGCTGTGGCGCAGCGGGGAAACCGGCCCCATTACGAGGTGTCGCGGCGGCGGTTACGCTGGCCCAACGGGGCGGTGGCCTATGCCTTTTCGGCGGAAGACCCTGAGAGTTTGCGCGGGCCGCAGTTTCATTATGCCTGGGCGGATGAGTTCTGTGCCTGGCGGGCACCGGCGGAGACTCTGGCGATGTTGCGCATGGGGCTGCGGTTGGGAAGTGCCCCGAGATTATGTGTAACGACAACGCCCAAGCCTCTGGTGGCCCTGAAGGTGCTGATGGGGGAGGCGGGTGTGGTTATCACGCGATCCTCAACGCAGGAAAATGCAGCGGGTCTGTCGGACAGTTTTGTCGAGAGCCTCAATGCGCTTTATGGCGGGACGCGGCTGGCGGCGCAGGAGCTTGAGGGGCTTGTGGTTGATGGCGATGCGCAGGCCCTGTGGCGGGCGGCTGATTTCGGGCGCTGTTATGGCGCGAGGCCGGTAGCTTTCGATCAGGTGCTGGTGGCGGTTGATCCGCCCGCGACGTCACATGGCGATGCCTGCGGTATCGTGGTGGCGGCTAAGGCGGGGACGCAGGCCTTTGTGCTGGAGGACGCAAGCGTTTCGGGGCTGTCGCCGCTGGGCTGGGCCAGGCGGGTGGCCGGACGGGTGGCCGATTACAGCGCGCAGAAAGTGGTGGCAGAGGCCAATCAGGGCGGGGAGATGATCCGTTCTTTGCTGGTTATGGCCGGATGTGACGTGCCGGTAGAACTGGTGCACGCACGGGTCGGGAAACGGGCGCGGGCCGAGCCGGTGGCGGCTTTGTATGAGCAGGGGCGCGTGGTGCATGCGCCTTTGGGGGGACGGTTTGTGGCTCTGGAGGAAGAACTGATGGCCATAGGTACGGAAGGCGGCAAGTCGCCGGATCGGGCGGATGCGCTGGTCTGGGCCATTACGGCGCTGATGATTACGGGGCGGAGTGAGCCGAGGCTGAGCCGGTTGTAGGGCAGGGTTTTGCCCCACCCGTTTTAGGGGGTGAAAGAAGGCCCCACCCACCGCTCCCCGTAAACAGGGAGGGATGAAAGAGGAAGAAAAGAGACCCCACCACCCCCGCGATAAATAGCGGCGGTCCCCCTCCCCATGCTGCGCATAGGGAGGAGAAAAGGAAGAATGATGGTTGATGTGTTTAAGAAGTGGCGGGAGCAGAAGCAATCGCAGGGGCGCGCTCTGGTGGCCTTGACCGGGCAGGGGCGGGCGCAATGGACGCCGCGTGATTATCAGCATCTGGCGCGTGAGGGATTTGCCAAAAATGCCATTGCCTATCGCTGTGTGCGCATGATTGCCGAGGCGGCGGCTTCGGTGCCGTTACGCGTTGATTGTGACGGACGGCATGAAAGTGCGCATCCTTTGGCGAAGCTTTTGGAGCGGCCCAATGCCGAGCAGGGCGGAGCGGATTTGCGGGAAGCGCTTTATGCGTCCTTGCAGACGGCGGGAAATGCCTATGTCGAGGCGGCAGGCGGGGAAGATGGCCCGTTGGAATTATGGGTATTGCGCGCCGATCGGGTCAGGGTGCTGCCCAATGCCAAGGGCTGGCCAGAAGCCTATGAATATAAGGTCGGCGCACATACGGCGCATATCGGTCGTGATGCGCAGGGCTGGCTGAAGGCGCTGCACCTGAAGCTGTGGCATCCGCTCGATGACTGGTACGGGTTTTCACCGCTGGAGGCGGCGGCCTTTTCGATTGATGTGCACAATGCGTCGGGGGCCTGGAACAAGGCCTTGCTCGATAATGCGGCGCGGCCTTCGGGGGCTTTGGTCTATGGGTCGAAGGCATCGGAGCGGTTGTCTGAGGAGCAGTTCAGCCGGTTGAAGGCGGAACTTAGCGAGGCCCATGCGGGTGCGGATAATGCCGGACGGCCTTTGTTGCTTGAGGGTGGGCTTGATTGGAAGCCCATGTCACTTTCGCCCGCGGATATGGATTTTATCGAGGGCAAGCACGCGGCGGCGCGGGATATTGCGCTGGCCTTCGGGGTGCCGGCGCAGCTTCTGGGGATACCGGGCGATAATGCCTATAGCAATTATCGTGAGGCCAATGCGGCGTTCTGGCGGCACACGGTTTTGCCTTTGGTCGAGAAGACGACGCGATCCCTGTCGAACTGGCTGGAGCCAAGGTTTCAGGGTGCGCGGATCATTGCCGATGTCGAAACCTTACCCGCTTTGTCGGCGGAGCGCGAAGCGCTGTGGGCGCGGCTTGAGGGGGCGAGCTTCCTTGAGGTGGCCGAGAAGCGGCGTCTGGCGGGCTTAAGTGAGGTCGCGGATTGCGGAGGGGCGCATGGGTGAGTGGTTTACCGGCGGGGTCGTGACGGCCATCATCCTGCAAACGGCGGCAGCGCTGATGTGGACGGGTCGGGCCGGGGCGCGGCTAGAGGGGGTTGAGCGGCGTCTGGAGCAGCAGGCGGGTGTGGCGGAACGTCTGGCGCGGCTTGAGGAACAGGCCATTGCCACGCGGGCAGCTTTGGGGCGGATCGAGCATAAGCTGGATGAGGAGTGGCGGGCATGACGGTGGTGATCGAGGGCTATGCGTCGCGCTTTTATCAGCGCGATCTCAATGACGATGTCGTGGTGCCGGGGGCGTTTCGTGACAGCCTGATCCGCACGGGGCCAGAGGGAGTGCGGATGCTTTATCAGCACAAGGTCGAAGCGCTGGTCGGGGTCTGGGATGAGGTTTATGAGGATGCGAACGGATTGTTCGTGCGCGGGCGGGTGTTTGATGTCACGCCGGAAGCGCGGATGGTCTGTGCGTTGATACGGGCGGGGGTGATTGACGGTTTGTCGATTGGTTTTCGCACGGAAAAGAGCCGGTTTGATGAAACGGGCAGGCTCAGGGTACTGGCGGGTGTGGCGCTTTGGGAGGTGTCTCTGGTGACTTTTCCCATGTTG
>JBCEBX010000244.1:3214-5893 GCA_039206455.1 Asticcacaulis sp. | reverse complement strand
GGAGAAAATGGATGAAAGAAGTGAAACACGCGGTGGCGTCCACCGAGGTGAAGGCGGCCCTGCATGAGGTTCTGGGGGCGTTTGAGGCGTTCAAGGATGCCAATGATCAGCGCCTCAGTGCGCTGGAGAAGAAGCAGGGCGATGGCCTGCTGGATGACAAGGTGGCGCGCATTGAGGACGGGCTTCAGTCGGCGCAGGCAAGGCTGGATCGTATCCTCAGCCAGAAGTCGCGCCCTGATATTGGCGCGCCGGTTAAGGCCATGCCGGAAGAATCGAAAGCCGCCTGGGACGGCTATCTGCGGTCCGGTCGGGTGACGATGGAGCTTAAGGCCGGTCTGTCGAGTGCGTCGGGTTCGGGGGCTTTGGCACCGTTTGAGACCGAGCGTTTTGTCGAGCGTCGTCTGGCGCAGGTATCGCCTATGCGTTCGCTGGCGACCGTGCGCACCGTAGGGGCGGGTGTATTCCGTAAGCCGGTTTCGACCGCCGGTGTGGTCGCGGGCTGGGTAGCGGAAACCGCGGCGCGTCCCGAAACCGATCCGGCGACTTTGGCGCTTTTGGAGTTTCCGGCGGCTGATCTTTATGCCTCACCGGCGGCGACGCAGGCGCTTCTGGATGACAGTTTCATCAATCTTGATGAGTGGCTGGCGTCGGAGATCGAGGATAGCTTTGCGGCGCAGGAAACGGCGGCCTTTGTCAACGGCAATGGCACCAACAAGCCCAGGGGTTTCCTGAGCTATACGACGGCGGCGGCACCTGTCTGGGGGCAGATCGGGCATGTGGCTACCGGTACGTCAGCGGCGTTTCCGTCCAGCAATCCGGTCGATATTCTGATTGACCTGATCTATGCGCTCAAGGCCCAGTATCGTCCCAATGCGCATTTCGTCCTTAATCGCAAGACAGCGGCGATTATCCGCAAGTTCAAGGATGCCGATGGTAACTATATCTGGTCGCCGGCGTCTCAGGCCGGGGCCTTGCCACAGGTGCTGGGCTATCCGGTGCAGGAGCTTGAGGACATGCCGGATATTGGGGCAGGGTCACTTTCAGTCGCGTTTGGTGACTTTGCCAAGGGGTATCTGATTGTTGATCGGGCGGGCCTGAGTGTGCTGCGCGACCCGTATTCGGCCAAGCCCTATGTGCTGTTCTATACGACCAAGCGTGTCGGCGGCGGGGTGCAGAACTTTGATGCCATTAAGGTGCTGAAGTTCGCGGCCAGTTAAGAAGCGTGTGCTGCCCCTATCTGTGAGGGGCTGCCAACTCCCGTCCTTCTGTGCGCCTTCGCACACGTACATCAGGTACGCTTAGCTCAGGTGCTCGCAGGACGGGTTTTTCGCCTTCTCACAGCGGGGCAACATCACGATTTTGGTTTGGGGGTGTGCGGAGGTGATGCCCCTCCCACCCCTTCGAGGTCCCCCCTCCCCGTGAACGGGGCGGGATGAAAAAACAAGGAAAATGAAGATGGCTGATCCTGTTTCGCTCAGTGAGGCGAAGCTGTTTCTGCGTGTGTCTCATGAGGATGAGGATGCGCTGATTGCGACGCTTATCGCGGCGGCAAAAGACCGGCTGGAGACGGCCCTGGGCATTGAACTGGATGAGGTTTCGCCTGCGCCGTTACGGCTGGCGGTGCTTGATCTGGTTACGCGGGCCTATGGCGTGCGGGGGGAGGGCGAGGTGTCGCTTGAGGGGCTTGAGCCGTGGATCGCGCCTTACAGGCAGGTGCGGTTATGAGTGCGCCTTTGAAAGCCGCACGGCTTAAGACGCCTGCGAAGCTCTATCGGATGGCGCGCACGCTGACCGAATTCGGCGGGTTTGTGCGGACGCCGGAATGGGTCGGGACGGTGTGGGGGGATTTTGATCCCGAAAGGCCGGTATCGGGACTGACGCCGGAAGGGGAGGCCATTGTGCGCCAGCAGGCGGTGTTTAGCTGCCGGTCAGCGGAGGGCCTGAGTGTTGGCGGGCGTCTGGTTATCGACGGTAATGACTGGGCCATTCAGGTCTTTGACGTCGATCAGAATAAGGCGGTGCGGGTGCGTATCGAACGGGTGCAGCCATGAGTGTCGATCCGTTACGGGGCTTACAGAAAGGCTTGTTGGCGTTTCTGAAAGCGCAGGCGTCGTTGCGGGTATGGTTGGGGGCCGTGCCGCGCGTCTATGACGAGGTGCCGCCGGAGCCGGTCTATCCCTATGTGCGGTTGGGACGGGCTGAGGCGCGATCAATTGGCGGCTTAGGGTCGGAAGTGACCGAGCAGGTCGTGACCCTGACGGTGGTGTCGCGCTTTGCCGGTACCGAAGAGGTGCGGGCCGTTGCGGCGGAGCTGAGGCTGCTGCTCGATCAGGCGGAACTGAGCCTTGAGGGGCAGCATGTGGTCAGTGTGCGGGTCACCTATGTCGATGTGTTCAGATCAAGTGACCGCTATTCGGTGCATGGGCTGGTGCGGCTCAGGGTGGTGAGTGAGGCGGTGTAGGGGATTTTGCCCCCTCCGGCGGGACTTCGCCCGCCACTTCCCCCGCTTTGCAGGGGAGGAAGTTTTCAAGGAGAATGAATATGGCTTTGCAAAAGGGCCGCGACATGTTGCTCAAAATAGCCAATGGCGCGACGCCAGCGGTGTTTGTCACGGTGGCGGGATTACGGGCGCGGACGGTGTCGCTCACTGCGAAAACAGTCGATGTTACCGATTCCGGA
>JBCEBX010000244.1:0-3204 GCA_039206455.1 Asticcacaulis sp. | reverse complement strand
GTGCCGGTGGCTGGCGGGAATTGCTGGCCGGTGGCGGGGTGAAGTCGCTTTCGGTATCGGGGGCCGGTGTGTTCCGTGATGAGGCGTCGGACGCCCAGATGCGTGAGGTGTTTTTCTCGCAGACCGCGCGGCAGTGGCAGATCGTTGTGCCGCATTTCGGGCAGTTTCAGGGCGCGTTCCTGATCGCGTCGCTCGATTATGCCGGTGAACATGACGGGGAGGCGACCTTTGCGGTGACTCTGGCGTCGGCGGGGGAGGTGAGTTTTGTCGCTCTTTAATCCGGCCAGAGGTGAGGTGCTGGCGACCCTTGGGGGGCGTGAGGTCAGGCTGTGTGTGACGTTGCGGGCGCTGGCGGTTTTGGAGGCGCATTTCGGGGTGACGGGCTTTGAGGCGCTGGGGGCGCGGTTGGGGGGCATGGGGGCGTCGGATGTGCAGGTCGTGCTCAGGGCGCTGGTGCTTGATGAGGTCGAGCCGGAGGCCGTTGGATTTAAAGAGGCTTTGGCGGCGATTGTGGCGGCTCTTGCGGCGATGAACGCATGACCGATGCCTGGGGTGCGATGCTGCGGCAGGCGGTAATCGGCTGGGGTCTGTCGCCGCAGGTCTTTTGGAGTTTGAGTTGGCGTGAATGGGTTTGGCTTACGCAAACCGAGGCTGTGGCGCGGCTTGAGAAGGCGGGGCTTAGGGTCATGATGGCGCAATTTCCGGATGAGGCGGACTAATGGAAAACGAATGGCAGGGCGTCGAAGGGTTGCGGGCGCAAGTTGAGGCGGCGTCCGAGGCCTTAAAGGCGCTGGAGGCACCGGCCAGAGAGAGTGCGGAGGCCATTGATCAGGCCTTTGCCCGGGCCGGTGCCTCGGTGGTGCGGTCGCTTGGGCGGGCGGCATCGGATGGCAAGGTCACGATGGCCGAACTGGCGGCGACAGTGATTGCGGCGGTCAATGCGGCAGCTGGGCAGACGCGCGGGGCGGGGTCGCTGGGGGCCGTGCTGGGGGAGATTTTTTCGGGGGCTTCAAAGTCTTTTGCCGGATCTTTTTCAGGGGCACGCGCCGATGGCGGGCCGGTGACGGCGGGCGGGGCCTATCTGGTGGGTGAGCGGGGGCCGGAATGGTTCAGGCCCGCCACGACCGGCACGATTGAAACGGGTGCGGGCGGGCCGGTGGTTAATCTGACGCTGAATATGGACGGCGGCGCGGCGGGTCTGGTGCGCTCTGAAGCGCAGATTGCGGCCATGTTGCATCGCGCGGCGCGGTTGGGAGGGCGATAGATGGGCTTTCATGAGGTGTCTTTTCCGGCGCGTCTGGCCTTTGGGTCGGGAGCGGGGATTGAGCGTAAAACGCAGATCGTGTCGCTGGCGTCCGGCTTTGAGCAGCGGATCAGTCCGTGGGCGCTGGGGCGCAGGCGTTATCTGATCGGGGCCGGTGTCAGATCGCTGACCGATGCGGCGGCGTTGCTGAGCTTTTTCGAGGCACGGCAGGGGCCGCTTTATGGGTTTCGCTTCAGGGATTTTGCCGATTGCCGCAGCGGGGAACTGAAGGCTGCGGTGACGCCTTTTGATCAGGTGATCGGCGAAGGTGACGGGCAGAAGACGGAGTTTCAGCTAGTGAAACACTATGGGGGCGTGGTGCGGCCTATAGGCAAGCCGGTTGAAGCGACGGTGGTAGTCACGGTCGGGGGTGTGGCGGTAACCGGCGGGTTCAGCGTCGATCATACGACAGGTCTTGTGACGTTTGATGTGGCACCGGAGGTGGGCGCACAGGTTACGGCGGGGTTCGAGTTCGATACGCCGGTGCGCTTTGACTCTGACCGGCTGGATATGACGCTTGAGGGGTTTGAAGCGGGGCGTGTGGCGGCGGTGCCTTTGATTGAGGTGCGGGTTTAGAAAGATACCCTACCACCCCCGCGATACATCGCGGCGGTCCCCCTCCCCATGCTGACGCATAGGGAGGAGAGAAGAGAAGGAAATCTATGAGACAGATACCGGAGAGAATGGCCGCTGCCTTTGCGCAGGGGGCGGCGGGGTTGTGTCATGTGTGGATCATGACGCGTAAGGATGTGCAGCAACTGGGGTTTACCGATCATGATGCGGCGCTCCGGTTTCTGGGGGTGGACTGTCTGGCCGCCAGCGGTCTGACGCAAGGGGCGGCGTCGGAGGCGCTGGGGTCTGACGCGTCGGACAGTTCGGTGTCGGGGGTGCTGACGGCTGAAGCCTTAAGGGCTGAGGACATCGAGGCGGGTCTTTATGACGGCGCGCAGATCGACACCTATGTGGTCAGTTGGGCGCAGACAGAGGACTATGTGCATCTGGCTTCGGGCACGCTGGCACGGCTCGAGTGTCGGGGGCAGGCGTCATTTATTGCCCATGTTGAAGGGCCTGCGGCGCAGCTGAGGCGGATAGTGGGCCGAAGGTTTACGCCCTTATGCGAGGCGGCTTTGGGCGATGCGCGCTGTGGGGTAGCGGCTGAGGCCGGTACGGTTTGTGACAAGCGCTATGCCACCTGTCGCGGCGTGTTTGGCAATGAGATTAATTTTCGCGGGTTTCCCGATATGCCGGGTGAGGATTTTATCAGTCTCTATCCCAGGGCCGGTGACCTGATGAATGGGCGGTCGAATGGTCACCGCGTATGACCTTTGAGGATATGCGGCGGGCAGCGGTCGTCGATGAAGCCCGATCGTGGATCGGCACGCCTTATCAGCATCGCATGAGCCTTAGGGGCGAGGGGTGTGATTGCCTTGGGTTGGTGCGCGGGGTGTGGCGCGGGCTTTATGGCACAGAGCCGTGGGAATTACCGGTCTATAGCGGGGACTGGGCGGAGGTCGGGGGACAGGAGGTTTTGGTGGCGGCGCTTGGGCAGTGGATGCGGCCTGTGCGGATTGACGAGGCACGGGCAGGGGATGTGTTGCTGTTTCGCATGAAGTCAGGCGCGGTGGCCAAACATGCAGCGATCCTGAGTGACGGCGATATGGCCGATCAGAGGGCGGAAATCATCCATGCCTATTGGGGGCAGGCGGTGGTGGCCTCATGGCTTGGGACCTGGTGGCGTCGGCATGTCGTGGCGGCGTTTGCGTTTCCTGAGATGGGGTGAGTGAGGCAGAGGCCGCAGGGCCCCTACCCACCGCATAGCCGGGAAAAGAAAACAAGATACCCCACCACCCCCGCGATTAATCGCGGCGGTCCCCCTCCCCGCCTAAGGCAGGGAGGAGTGA
>JBCEBX010000243.1:0-3489 GCA_039206455.1 Asticcacaulis sp. | reverse complement strand
CTATGCGCCAGCAAACCCTGACGGCATTCAAACGCGGTGACCGTACACTCTATCGGGCAGGCTTAGGGTGATCCGGTTTTACATAGCCGGTGGCGTTCTGGCGCTGGTGACGGGAATGGCGTCGACTCTGTGGGTGCAGTCAGAGCGCCTTAAGACCCAAAGGTCTGAAATTGCCGCACTGACCGCGAAGCTTGATGCCGCCGAACGGACAGCGATCATCGACGGGCGCACCCGGACCTTAATCCGTGAAATCCATATAAAATCTGATGAGGCCCAAACCCATGTCGAAGCCAGCCCCGATCCTGAGTGCGCGAACCCTGAACCTGTGCTGGGTGCTTGGCGGGCTGGCCTTGACAGCCTGCGCCAAACCGCAGGCAGTGCTCATCATACCGCCAACGGCGGCTGAACCCTGTCAGTCGCCTGACCCGCAAGGGGTTGCGACCATAAAAGATCTGGCGCTTTTCAGCCTCAAGCAGGAGGAGGCCTTGCTGGCCTGTGAGGCCAAACGCAAGGCCCTCATTGAGGCTATAGCTGAACCTTAGCCACCTTATCTTCATAGTCGCGTTTCGGATCGGCCCCCAGCAGGATTTTAATACCGGCCAGCAGGCTTGAAGCGTCAATCCAGATTTCCGCATCGCTCAGATCAAAGCGCAGCAGGGTGATCTTAGGGTCATCCTTACCTTCGAACCAGGCCCCGACAAACGGGTTCCACAAACGCTCGATCATATCACGGTCATTATTCACCGTCAGATTACCATGAAAGGTGGCGAAGACATTATGGCCCTTGGAGGCAAAAGTAGCGCAGGCGGGGGCGTTAGGTATCTGTATACGGCCCAGTTCGGTTTCATTTGAGGTGAAGAGCCAGATTGGCCCTTCTTCAGCTCCGTCTTCAAGCAGGGCGGTCATGGGGCGCGGTTGTGCCACCTGACTCCCTGACAGGCCGAGCATGATGGTCCGGTCAGATTTAAGCGCTTTGAAGAACTTTTCCTTGATGTCGTGTTCGTCCGTCATAGCCGCTTCCTTTAGAGAGATGAATGAAAGCGCACAGTATGGCGGCGGGCTTATAAGCAAAAAATAGGGAGTGGCCTTAAGGTTCTAAAAAACGGCTCTGAGGTCTTGTGGCATTCACAAAAATATCATTTGGCGATGCGTCTTACAGGGGCCCATTCTGCAACACGTAAGGTCACGCTCGTATGAGCTATAAAAGAAACCTGCAGGGCTGAATAGGGAAGGTAATGGGGCATGACCATCCGTTTGCGTATTTTAACCCTGATCGGTGCTATTGCCCTGATCGCGGTAGCCGTGACCGCACTTAGTCTGGTGACGTTACGCGACTATGATCGTATGATGGACGACTATGGCCGGGCTTATGAGCACGCCTTTGTTGGGGAGAAACTGAATAACACCGTATCCAAAGTCGTCATGGATTCACGGGGTATTTATCTGTCAGCGAATCCTGCCGAAGCCAACGATTTTGCCAATCGGCTGTCGGCTGAACTGGATGCCATGCCGGCGTTGCTGCAACGCTGGAACGAGGTTTTACCAGAGGAACATGACGCTGAATTCAGGCAAATAGACATTGCCGCTACCCGCTTTCTTCAGATCCGCCGGGAACTGGTTCAATTGGCCCGCGAAGGCCGGATAGCCGAAGCCAGAGCGCTTGGCGTTCCCAGTCGCAGCGATCGCATTGCCTTTCAGCAAAATATCGCCTCATTGGTGGATAAGGCGCGGGCCGAACTGGACACAGTCAAGCGACAGGCTGACCAGTTCCAGCAGAGGCGGATGACCGAATTTCTTATTACCGCGGGTGTCAGTATTCTCATTGTGCTGGGGGCAGCAATCTGGCTGGTGTCGCACTTCATCACCACGCCCCTTCAGAACATCGCCAATGTCATTGTCCGCACAAGTCACGGCGACTATGACGCGCCGCTTGATGAACCTGTCGGTGATGACGAAGTGGCCAGGGTGTGGCGTGCCATATATGTGTTGCGCGAAAAATCGAAAGAGGCCGAACGCCTCGCTGCCGAGCAGGCCGAAGCCAACAGGCGCAAGGAAATGGAACTGCGCCAGATCATGCTCGACTGATGTGTTCAGAAACGTCCTGATCCTCAGTTCGGCGGCACAGAGACGCCGGCCTTTGTCTGCACAATAGGCTTTATGGTGCCGTCGAGATTGTACTCAAGGTACTCAACCCGAACAGCGCGACGATAGCTGCCACCCTTCTGGTCGCCAATGGTCCAGCCGCCATCGTGATAGAAGAAATAGGACTGGCCTTTGAATTCGATAATAGCCGGATGAATGGTCGTGCTGTTCTCGGCCATTCCGGTCAGCTTACCGCGATAGGTCCACGGGCCTTCGACAGAGGGTGCCGTGGCATAGGAAATGTATTCTCCGACATCGCCCTTATCCCATGAGGCATAGGTCACATAGTAAAGATCACCACGCTTATGCAGCCAGGGGCCTTCGGTATAGTGAGGCAACTGAACTTCGCGTATGGGCCCGTCCAGCTCGATCATGTTGGGCTTCAGCTTGACCAGAAAGGCCTTCTCATTGCCCCACATCATCCACGACGTGCCATCATCATCGGTAAAGACGGTCGGGTCGATATCGCTCCAGTCATGACTGGCTTGCGGGGTCATGTCATTAGTAATCAGGGCCGTGCCGCGCGCATCGACAAAGGGGCCGGTGGGGCTGTCTGATACCGCCACGCCAATCGCCATGGCCGTATCGGGTTCATTGTGCTTGGCCGTGGCATAGAAATAGAACTTGCCGTCTTTTTCCACGACCTGAGAGGCATAGGCATCGCTTCTCGCCCATTTGAAGTCAGTCGGCTTGAGCACCGTCCCGTGTGCCGTCCAGGTTTTCATATCCGTGGACGAATAGACCAGCCAGTCGGGCATGTTGTAGTACTTGTCGTTAGAAATATCACGCCCGGCATAGAGATAGACGCGGTCACCAACCACCAGAGCCGCCGGATCAGCGGTAAATACATCGCGAATAATCGGGTTCGATCCCGGCGCATCCTCTTGCGCAAAGGCAGGCTGTGTGGCGATGAGCGCCAGCAAACAGGCGGATAAGCGCAAAGCAAACATGATATACCTCTCCAATACCTGATCATTTGTCTGACTTAATAAGGCGTGCGCGTCAAGGCACTTAAAGACACAATAGGGGTGTCTCCGGTCAGAACGGTCAAATGGAGAGTCGGAGGAAATATGCTGCTGAAATGGCGAAGGCCCGCCTCATGTTTCAGAGACGGGCCTTCGTGGTGCTGCCGGTGAGGATTGAACTCACGACCTCTCCCTTACCAAGGGAGTGCTCTACCACTGAGCCACGGCAGCGTCGGAAATTGTTCCGAGGGGTGCGCCTATAGCGAACCCTGCCGGAAACGCAAAGCAAAAAGTGTGGGTTACGCACAATTATCCCTCGCTTTTTGCCAGAACGCGTCATAATTCAGGCTTTAGACCCGATTTGCCAATCCGATATTATGAC
>JBCEBX010000242.1:0-3521 GCA_039206455.1 Asticcacaulis sp. | reverse complement strand
GCACAGGCTCAACAATACCCGCATAGTAACTAAGCCAGGACACATAACGCCCGCGCTGAGGATGCCCCACAGGCACCCCCATACCGCCTTCGGGGAACAGGTCCGTCAGATAGAGGATGATGGCCGCCGACTCCCATATCTCAACACCGTCATGCACCAGACAAGGCACCTTCCCTTCGGGATGCAGGTTGTTCAGGTCGCGCCCTCCCGACCCATCCTGACGCATGATGCTGACAAGGCGGATATCGATCTTGTCGCGGATATTCATCGCCTCAATGAGGCCAATGATGCGCGTCGAACGGGAATTGGGGGAATGATAGAGCGTAAGCATGTCCGGCCTTTTGATAAATATGGATGACCGAACCTCTATTAAAACGCATACTGCCAATTTATGTCAGTATGATTGGCGTCTGTATTCGGAAGGCGGTACAAAGTCATACGCCCATGCCCCGCGTTCCTCATGTCGGGCCTCGCGCTCGCTACGTCCGTAGCGATTAGCGCTATCATAATAGCGCACCGCCAAACCCGCCGTGATCAGCGCCTCTCCCAGATCACCGGCCTCTGTGCGGCAATAGGCCAGAACCCGCTGATAGCGATCGCGCCCCTTGTCCTCACAAGTCACCGTTTTACCGTGCGTCAATGTCTTAAGCGCCAGCGTCGCATCACCACCGCAACGAAAGACACCGCACATCTGACGATATTCAAAGGCATCAATGCCTTTAAGGCGGACTTCCTTACCGGCAACGCGCAGACTGTCGCCATCAATAATATCGGCAGAGCCCGAAAATTCAGACACCACCGCCCCCGCATCCGGCCCGAACAGACCCGAACGGTAATCGAGCCAGAAGGTACCTAGCAGAATCCCTATGGCCAGCAAGGCCCAGAAAACAGATTTGCGTCTGACTCTCAGAATCTCAACTCCGGCGGGGCCTTATCAATAATCATAAAACCCGAAAGCGTTTGTGACACCGATACCGGCCCCTGCGTCCATAACCCAAATGCCGCAATCAGCAAAAGCACATACCTGAGGGCCATCGGATCACCCGCCGCAAGGCCTGCCTTAGCCTTGCCTGTCCTGAGGCGCGGCTGTTGTGTCTCATGGCGCATGGCCAGCAAACGCTCAGGCCTCAGGCGGTTATCCAGCGCCAGTCGCTGATTGGTCTCAGTGAAGCTCGGTCGTCTGAAGCGGCGCAAAGAGCGCACACTGACTACCAGCGCCAGCAAAAGCCCCGCCACCATAACCGCCGCGTGACCTTCAAATGCCAGATGCGACCACAGCCCCCACTGCCCCGCCACAAGGACACTCAGCCCCCACAGCAAAAACGGCGTGAGCGCGGGCAACACCCGCTCCCACACCATAATCGTACCCGTCAGGGCGAAAGCCCGCTTCAATCTGGATAGCCTCATTGTCCCCCCGTCAGTGATAGCCCGTCCTGATCAACCCTTGTCCGAATGTGGCTTGAGCCATTCCGGCAGAACCTCACGGTTCATCATTTCCTCATAGCTCGGGCGCGGCCGGATCACCGCCCATTTGTCTTCACGCACCAGCACTTCGGGGATCAGAGGCCGCGAATTATATTCGTTCGCCATAACCGCCCCATAGGCCCCCGCCGACATGAAGGCCACCAGATCACCCGCCTTGGCCACCGGCAAGGTGCGACCGCGCGTGAAGGTATCTCCCGTCTCACAGATCGGCCCGACCACATCATAGGTCGCCTTAAGCGGGTCATCGGGCGCGACCACCGGACGAATGTCATGATAGGCGTCATAAAGCGCCGGCCGCATCAGGTCGTTCATCGCCGCATCAACGACAAGGAACTTCTGGCCTGAACTTTCACGCTCATGGATATGAATGACCTTAGACACCATCACACCGGCATTGGCCGAAATCAGACGCCCCGGTTCAAACGTATAGCGCAGCCCGAGGTTACCAACCGTCAAAGCGACCATTTCAGCAAAATCGGCCGGTGGTGGTGGTTCAGACTGATTGAAATAGGGCACCCCGAGCCCGCCCCCAAGATCAAGCCGTTCAACGCTCAGACCCGCCGCGCGCAGTTCCTGCACCCAGCCCTTCATGCGCGAAAAGGCCTCCTGCATCGGCGCCAGATCGCTGATCTGACTGCCGATATGACAGGCAATCCCCAAAGGTGCGAGGTTCGGATCAGACGATGCCTGCGCATAGAGCGCAATGGCTTCTTCGGCTGATACGCCGAACTTGTCCTTGGCGCCGCCTGTGGTGATCTTGGCATGACCACCAGCCCCGACACCCGGATTGATACGAATGACCAGCGGTGCCACCAGCCCCAAAGAGGCCGCCACATGGCTCAGGCGTTCCAGTTCAGGCTTCGATTCGACATTCAGCTGATAGATGCCGGTCTTAAGGGCGAAGGCCATCTCCTCATCAGTCTTGCCAACGCCGGAAAAGACAATCTTGTCCGCCGGAATACCCGCCATCAGGGCCTTGCGGATTTCACCTTCGGACACTGTATCCGCACCCGCACCTTGTTCCGCAAGCGTTTGCAGCACCGCAAGATTGGAGTTGGACTTTGTGGCATAAGCGATCAGCGGCGCCTCCCCCTTGGGGCTTTTCAGCGCCTCCTGACCCCACAGGGCCTGCGAAAATACCTGAAAATGGCGCTCAAGCGTCGCTGAGGAATAGACGTAAAACGGCGTACCGATACGGTTGGCCAGTTCACTCAGCCTGACGCCTTCGGCATGCAGTTCGCCGTCTTTATATTCAAAATGGTTCATCTAAGGCACTTATGGTTCGAAGAATATAGTTTCAAAGGGTTGGAGTCTGAGCCGAAAAGGCTTGGATTCGAGAACCGTAGCGCAGCGTACTTTAAGGTACGTGAGCAACGGAAGCGCAGAAGACATGACTTTGCAGGCCAGAAAATGACCCTTTGAAAAGCTGTATTCTATTGTCTTTGGGCGTTACCGGTACCTTCAATGGGGGCATCGGAAACCTTCAGGTTCTGCTGATAAGGGTCGGCCATTTCATTACGCTGATCGCCGCGCGGCAAAGCGCGTTCAGTCGCCTTGCCTTCGGCCTGCGCCTTTTTCTTGGCTGCGACTTCGGCTCGTGCGCGCTCACCCCACAGCGGCGGTGCGGTTTCGAGATCGCCCTGCTTGCCACAGGCGGAAAGCGTCAGACCAAGGCCCATAGCCCCTAACAAAACAACGGTGGTAAACTTCACGCTCATGCCAGTGTTTCCTTCCAGCGCTTAATTTGCAGACGTACCTGATCCGGCGCTGTACCGCCATAGGACTGGCGGCTGGCACAGGAGGCTTCCGCCGTAAGCACACTATATACGTCTTCGGTGATGCCCGCTTCCAGATTCTGCAAATCACTGAGACTAAGTTGCGACAACTCAAGCCCTTTGGATTCCGCCAGCTTCACCGCTGCACCGGTCACATGGTGGGCATCACGGAACGGCATATTGAGATTACGCACCAGCCAGTCAGCCAGATCCGTCGCCGTCGAAAAGCCCGATGAGGCCGCCGCCTGCATACGTTCACGA
>JBCEBX010000241.1:821-3536 GCA_039206455.1 Asticcacaulis sp. | reverse complement strand
GGGCGTGACCGGGGGAGCATGGAACTATGTCACCAATGGCGAAAACCTGCGCAAATTCTGGCAGGGCGGCATTGAGCGCATGACCAAACCGGACGGGACGATCTACGATAGCCTGGTGACTTTGGGGATGCGTGGTGATGGTGATGAGCCCATGACCGAGGGCACGGCGACCGAGCTGCTTGAGACCATCGTCGCCGATCAGCGCAAGATCATAACCGATGTCACCGGACGCGCTCCCGAAGCCACACCTCAGGTCTGGGCGCTGTATAAGGAGGTGCAGGACTATTACGACCACGGCATGCAGGTGCCCGACGATGTGCTGCTGCTATTCGCCGATGACAACTGGGGCCAGATCAGGCGCTTGCCCACCAAAGACCTCGACCGCAAGGGCGGCTATGGCGTCTATTATCATTTCGACTATGTCGGCGGGCCGCGTAACTATAAGTGGATCGACACCATCCAGATTGAAAAGACCTGGCAACAGATGGATCTGGCCTATGTCAGCGGGGCGCGCGACCTGTGGGTGGTCAATGTCGGGGATATCAAACCGGCCGAAATCCCGCTGTCGTTTTTCCTCGATATGGCATGGAACCCTGAGGCCATGACACCGGAAGCGTTGGCGCATTGGTCTGCGCAATGGGCGGCACAACAGTTCGGCGCAGTGCATTCTGAGGCTATTGCCGATCTCATGACCCGTTATGCGACGATTTCGTCGCGCCGTAAGCCTGAACTGGTGGATGCTGATACGTTCAGTGTGGGCACACTCGAAGACCTCGAGGCCGGTCGCGGCGAGTGGCAGGAGCGTGTAGCCGAACTGAAAGCGCTTGAGGCAGATGCCGAGGCCATTGGCGCGAAACTACGCCCTGATCAGCAGGATGCCTTTTTCCATCTGGTGAGCCACCGGATCATCGCCCTGTCGAACCTGTATCAGCTTTATGAGGCGGTGGCCATGAACCGCGCCCTGCACGAATGGGGCTATGCCGATGCCAATAAATGGGCTGATCGGGCAGAGGCCCTGTTCAAAAATGATGAGGCCATATCCGCGCGTTACCATGCCATGAATGGCGGCAAGTGGAACCATATGATGTCGCAGACGCGTATTGGTTACACCTACTGGCAGCAGCCTGAAACGCAGGTCATGCCAAAGGTTGAACGGAATGCATATTCTAAAGCCGCACTGGCTTTTAAGGTCACGACCGAGCCGTTTAAACCGGACATTCGGGCGGGCGATGAATTTGATGAGAAAAACGGAGTCGTCTCCATCGAGGCACCGAATTTTAAACGTTCGCTAAAAAAATCCAATGTGGGCTGGGCGGTTATCCCCCATCTGGGCCGGACACTGGGGGCGGTGGTATCCCTGCCGCAGGATGCGCCCTCAACGACACCGGAAGATAATGTCCGGCTTGAATATGATATTCGCCTGACCAAAGACGCCGATGCAGAGTTGCATGTCTATCTGGTGCCGACGCTGGATACGCGCGGGCAGGGGGGCTTAAAATTCGGCGTATCCATTGATGATGGGCCGGTGCAGATTCTGAGCTTTGACCTGATCCCCGATAAACCCGACTGGGAAAAGGCAGTCAGTGACAATGCTCATGTTGTCAAGGTGCCGTTCAGCGGTCTTAAGGCGGGTGATCACACGATAAAGATATGGCGCATTGATGCCAATGTGGTCATTTAGAAGCTTGTGCTGGATACAGGCGGCCTTAAGCCGTCCTATCTGGGGCCGCTTCAAAGTCATCCGGTCAACTGATGACGGTTCTGAGGATTGATCAGGACGTAATGTTTCTGATAACAGGAGCGGGCATTGATTATGGAGCATTCCCTTGACGACCCTGACTGTTACCGAAGCGCTTGAAAACGTCTATACGTCTATGATCGAGGACAATGCCGATCTCGATACGCATATCAGCGCCCTGAAGAAAGCGCTGAGCGAAGCCGGTGAAAAGCAAGTGATCGTTGAGCCTGAGCGTCTGGCGCAGAACAACCGCGCCGGTCGCAAGCTGATGCAGTCCTATTTCAAAAAGCGCGGCGTGACGGTGGTGTTTAAGGAAAACGCTTAAGGTTCCGGGCTAACCGCCGTTTTTAGCCAGCCATTCCGTGGCTTGCGTCAGGCCCTGCGCGGCTGATTTCCTGATCCATTGTTTGCCCGTCGCCTGATCCTGCGTTACGCCGCGCCCTACATAATAGAGCAGGCCGACCAGAAACTGGCTTTCGCGGTTGCCCCTGTCGGCGGCGATTTTGTACCACTGGAATGCCTTTGCGTCGTCCTGCGCGAAATGCGTGCCTTCGAAGTACATGCCGCCAATCATGCTGGCGGATAGGGCGTGGCCCATGTCTGAGGCCTTGGTCAACGACGGGACAGCCTTGGCGTAATCACCGGCCAGATGATAGTTAGCCCCTTCGTTGAACCATTCTTCGGCGGTTTTGGTGTAGCCGTCATTTTTGGCCCGCCACTCAATAGCGGCAGGAAACCCCTTGTCGGCGGCCTTGCGGATCCATTGCCGCCCCGTATCCTCATTTTTGCCAATGCCGATGCCGCTCCAGTACATTATCCCGAGCGCATATTCATCGAGCGCCCGACCCTGATCGGCGGCCTTTTTCGTCCAGTAAAAGGATTTGGCGTAATCGGTCGGCACACCCTGACCACTCAGATACATGCCGGCCAACCGGCTTTGGGCCGGGGCATAGCCGCGCTCGGAAGCCTCGGTGAGC
>JBCEBX010000241.1:0-811 GCA_039206455.1 Asticcacaulis sp. | reverse complement strand
GTGGCAGAGCTTCGGCAAACTTGCCGGCCTGATGCAGCTTTTCGCCATCGTCATGTAGTTGCTGCGGCGTTTTGGCTGAAGCGGGAGCCTGAGCGGGCAGGGGATTCTTCTCCAGCCACTGAATAGCGGCCTTGTTACCGCCAGCGGCCGCCTGCGTATAGAGCTGGCGAGCCTTGTGGGGATCTCTGGCTACGCCATTGCCTTCGTTATGGAGCGCGGCCAGAAGACTTTGGGCATCCGCACTACCGGCATCGGCGGCCTTACGCAGCCAGCTTACGGCCTTACGGTAATCAACCGCCAGACCATTGCCACCCGTGACATATAGGGCGCCAAGAATCGTCTGAGCCCGTACATTTCCTTTTTCGGCAGCCTTCTCAAAGGCCGCTGCCGCCATAACGAAATCCTTCTTATCATAAAAATGGAACCCTTCCCTGATCCACTCCTGATCGGTAGTGGGGGGCTTGGCCGATATCAGGCCGCTGGCCTGGGCAAAGGCCTGAGGCGACAGTCCGCTAAGGCTGAGAATTAAAGCCGAAAGAAGGGGCGCGACAGACTTTTGCATGGGATGATTCCGTTAGGTGAACAGCAAAGCGTAACGGAGGTTCAGCGGGCCACATACCCCTGTTCAGGGAGGGTATCGGGAATTATGTCGCAGTCAGATGCAATTGACTTGCAATCCGGTTAATGGTCATCTATATGAAACCCATTCTCAGAAGCATTAACACCGTTAAAGGCTAAAGGTTCGTCTGTGTACGTTTGTAATTGTAACGCAATTCGCGAAAGAGATGCGCAAAAGGCCATTTTATCGGGG
>JBCEBX010000240.1:0-3542 GCA_039206455.1 Asticcacaulis sp. | reverse complement strand
AGCGCGATCAGACCACGCGTTTCTCGGCCTATAACTGGGGCGTAATCTCCGAACGCTGGGGCAGCATGCTCTATATGGACGAACCCGCCCAGAACTATCCGGGCGGCACTGTCGATCAATCCGAAGCCTTTGCCTATAACAACTTTATGCAAGGCGAAATGGCCAATCCTTTGGTGACATCGCCACCACGCTTCTATGTGGGGACCAGTGATTATCAGACCTATGCAGATTTCGTTGAATCTCTCTCCTACGAGTGGCGTTCCGCCCGTAACTTCGACTGCGGTCAGGGCTGGGTTTCCGCATATAATCGTTGCGGCACGGTAGCAGGCACCCCTTTCCTGCCGTCCGAAATCAACCCGATGAACGAGGTCAACAAGGCCTGGTACGGCATGGTCAAATATAACCATGAGTTTACCAATGGAATGAAGCTCTCGGGTAATATCGGTCTGCGCTACACAGAGACAGATCGCACTGCCAGCGGTTTCCTGAAGTTCCCGCAAGGCAACTTTACGACCGAAGCGGATTGTGCTCTTCCGGCCAATACTTCGAGTGTCTGGTGTTCTCAGGTTTCTCCGGCTGTCCGGGAACAGGCCAGACAGTGGGCGAACAACGCGTCCATTCCGAACAATGAAGCTGCAAGCTACCGCTACCTCCTGCCAAGCTTTAACGCCCGACTCGAAGTCCGGCCCGGACTGGTTTTACGTTTAGGCCTGTCGGAAACACTGAACAATCCTGACCTCGGGTTACTGCGCAACTACTACAACCTTGGCCTGAGCACCACTGTCGTTGTCAACGGCGCACCTACTGGTAACGTAACCGTGGGCAATCCACGCCTGAAACCGGCGCACTCCAGCAACATCGACTTGTCGGCAGAATGGTACTTTGCGCCGGTTGGCTCGGTAACGCTTGCCCTGTTCCATAAGGAACTGAAGGACGTTATTGCCAACTCGACCGCGCGTCGCACCTTCGTAAACCCTGACAACGGCTATGGCTTCGACGTTGTCGTTACCCAACCCGGCAACTCTTCTGAGAAAGCCAAGATTAAGGGATACGAAATTGCCTATCAGCAAACCTACGACTTCCTGCCATCTCCATTTGATGGTCTGGGCGTTAATGCCAACTACTCCTATATCGACTCGTCAAACGTGCCTCAAAGCACGCTTTCGGCAACCGATCCGGACGTAGCGGCAGGCCGCGTGGCCGTGGTTGATACAAGCCTTCTGCCTCTGCAGGGCCTGTCCAAGCACAATGCTAACGTTGCCGTATTCTATGAAAAATACGGATTATCCGCACGACTGGCCTACAACTGGCGTGATGACTTCCTGATCACTGTGCGCGACGTTATTACGCCGTTCCAGCCGATCATGCAGGAAGCCAGCGGTCAGCTTGACGGCTCGATCTTCTACAACGTCACACCAAAGATCAAAATCGGTCTTCAGGGCGTGAACCTGACTAACGAAATCGTTCATACCCGTGCGGTTCTGAACGACAAACTGCAAACCGCGCCACGTTCATGGTTCATGAACGACCGTCGCGTGACCTTCGTTATTCGTGGCACGTTCTAAGTAACACCACGCTTTATCGAGAAAAAACTGACGCACCGCAAACATTCCGGTGCGTCTATTTACGTGCCCCTGTCGCCTCAACTGAATTTTACGTGAAACGGCACAAATAGAGTTGACGGCTTTCCTTAAACGCGGTTTTGTTAGCGCTAACAAAATCTATAAATGTACAGGTGAAGCGAATGAACTCCTCAAGGCTACTTTCACGCCGTCAGACGTTACAGGCCCTTGCCGGTATCACCGCCACAGGTGCCCTTGCATCTGCGCTGCCTGCATTTGCGGCTTCGTCCACGCCACTGAAAGATCTGGCGGCGGAAAAAGGCTTGCTGTTCGGTTCGGCTGTCGGGGCAGGAAAACCCGGCACGCTGACCGGCTCATTTGAAAATGCCCGCTATCGGGAACTGCTCAAGGCCGAATGTAATGTGCTGGTCGCCGAAAACGAGCACAAGATTTACGTCATCGCCAATCAGCCTGATCGCTATGATTTTGAGCCAGCCGACCGCCTGACCAACTTTGCGCTCGAAAACGGCATGAAGATGCGCGGCCACACCCTGTTCTGGAATCGCATCGATTTTCTGCCGCAGTGGGTTCTGAACTATGATTTTGGCCCCTTCCCAGCCATCGAATGTGAGCGTTTCCTGCGCGACTATATTGAGACGGTTTGCGAGCATTACAAAGGCCGAATCTATTCGTGGGATGTGGTCAATGAAACCATAGACCCGCAGACTGGTCTGGTACGCGACACGCCCTTCACCAAGGCTATGGGCTTTGATGCGCTACGCGTCGCCTATGAGGCGGCCCGCGAATATGCGCCGGGCACAGAGCTGGTTTATAACGACTATATGGGCTGGGAAAAGGGCAACGAAACTCACCGCTACGGCGTGCTTAAGCTGCTGGAAAAGTTTAAAAAAGAGAACGTCCCCATTGATGCCTTTGGCGTGCAGAGCCACCTTGGCAATGATGGCCGCATCGACAATATCCAGCACAAGGAATGGAAGGCCTTTATCGATGAGATCGTCGGCATGGGTTATAATCTTCTGATTACTGAACTGGATGTCAACGATAAGGACCTGCCCGCCGATATCAAAACCCGAGATTCCCAGCAGGCGGCGGTGACCAAGGACTATCTCGACTTCATGCTGTCCTACCCGCAATTAAAGGCCGTGCTGTGCTGGGGTCTGGTCGATAACTATAGCTGGCTGCAAGGCTTTGCCCCGCGTGCCGATGGCAAGCCGCAACGCCCGACACCTTATGACACGGATTTCAAACCCAAGCCGATCCGCGAAGCCATTGCCGCTGCGTTCAAAGCCGCCCCTGCGAGGTAGATCATGCGTCTTATGCTCAAATCCGGTGCCCTGCTTCTGGCGTTTTCTCTCGGCGGCTGTGCCGGGCTTTATGGTGGCGTCGATAAGGCGGTCGCTGCCGAAGCCCGCTTTGAGCGCTTCGGTTATAGTGGTCAGTCTCAGGAGACAGCGCAGGTCAAACCGACCGTCAATCAGTACATTAACCCCATCCTGTCCGGCTATTATCCTGACCCCAGCATTACCCGCGTTGGTGATGACTATTACCTGATCAATTCGACCTTCGCTCATTTTCCGGGTATTCCGGTATTCCATTCCAGTGATTTGGTGAACTGGACACAGATCGGCAATGCCATTGACCGACCGTCACAACTGAATTTCAGTAATATCGGCGTATCACGCGGCGTCTTCGCGCCTGATATCTTCCATCATGAGGACACCTTTTATATCGTCAATACCTGCGTCGATTGCGGTGGCAACTTCATCATCACCGCCAAAGACCCCGCCGGACCGTGGTCTGATCCGGTATGGTTTGACTTTGACGGCATAGACCCGTCAATCTTCCTCGATACAGACGGTCAGGCCTATATGCTGAATAACGGCCCGCCGATCGGTGAACCGCTTTATGATGGCCACCGTGCTATCTGGATTCAGGCCTTTGATCCGAAAACCCTGAAAC
>JBCEBX010000239.1:0-3548 GCA_039206455.1 Asticcacaulis sp. | reverse complement strand
TCCAGCTCCTCTTCTTTCTGTTGAAGGTCCTGTTGCTTTTTCAGAAATTCCAGCGCATCCAGAACGCGTGTTGCGCCTTCACCATACGAAATTTTTTCCACCGACATTAGCCCCGGCCTCCCACATTAAACGCGCCCTTCCTGTATCGGACAGGGCCTCGTGATAATGTCAGGCACGCGCATTCATACCATCATGAAGATGAGTGATGCCGGTGATTTTTTTGACCGGTTTGGCCAGATTTCGGAGGATTAAACGGCGCTATCCTGTGCCGGTTCATCCGCCAGCGTGCGAATAAGGCTCAGAATCCCGCGACGCTTGCGCCCGTTACGAATGGCCGTAAAGGTCCGCGCCAGTTCGATGCCTTCGGAGGTATAGAGAAAATTGATAACATTCTCTTCCGAAGACGATACCGAAAAGTTCTCGGTCTGCTCTTCCGGAAATTCAAAGAAATCCTGAATCGAGGTTTGCAGCACCTTGGATATTTCAAACAGCTTCGAGGCACTGATGCGGTTCACACCGCTTTCATATTTCTGCACCTGCTGAAAGGTAACCCCTACCGCTTCAGCCAGTTCGGTCTGAGACAGGCCCATTTCCTTGCGACGCCCGCGCACGCGTGCGCCGACGATGACATCAACCTTATGGGGCACCTTGTCACGTAACATGAACTCTACTCTCAAATGGATAATACAAAAATCTGCCTACACGCCTAGCATGAACCGATGGTTATTAGCAAGCTAGGCGCGTATCAATATCCTTAATTCAGGCGGCTCTTTGTCTGCCTTTTTCAAAATAGTCAATAAAGCACTCCTCATAGCGGGTCAGTGCCGACAGGCCGGTTTTACCGCGCGCCTGCGCCAGCTGGTGCGCACTTACCGGTATAGCGGCGGCCTGTATTTTTGCATGAGCACCTATGGCCTGTGACGGGCCAAGCCGGTCAAGACTTATGCCCGACCGCTCGAATACCGACCGGAGGATCAGGGTCGGCATAAGGCCGATGATTTTGGATATATTATTCGTCAATCCGAACTCGAGATAGGCGAGACTTATCTGACGGCAGATGGTCTGCCGTTGCGCGGCAGGCAGGTGCCGGTTGATGCAGAATCGCGTACCCTCCCAGATATCTGACGCCCCCAAAAGCGAATGATCGACCACCAGCTCCGGCCAGTGATCGGCCAGCATACAGCCCTTGTCCGTAGGTGTCAGACGGCTGCACCCCAGCGCCTCTTTACCGTCCTCAGAATAGACCAGATAGACCGAAGCCAGGGTATCATATTCATCGAACTCCATACCATGTAAGGTTTTTACATTGTAATTCTGGCGTTCGATAAACTCCTGATGCCTCAGCCTGAATTGCGAGAGATAAAGCTCGGCGTGGCGGGTGATATTCTGATGGGAAATGACGGTGATCATGAATGGCCTCCTGTGCAGGCCCGATCAGAGCGTGTAATGCGGCCGCCCAACATCACGCGAATGCGTGAGCGCCTATATTTTTATCAGCCCCATGATAATGGCCTTCACAACCGCCGATACGCGGTTATTGACCTCAAGTTTCTGATAGACATGCCGCAGATGCGTATCCACCGTATGGATACTGATCCCTAGAATTTGCCCGATATCATCGTCACTGCGCCCGGCGGCCACCCATTGCAGCACTTCGGTCTCCTTTTTCGACAAGGATACCAGCGCGTCTGTCGCCACCGGCTCCGCCCCCTTAAGACGCTTGAAGCTCATGAAAAACTGGTTGCAATAGGCGCTGATGAGATCAAGATCAGACCGCACCGCATCGACCCGCTCACCTGAGGCCATGGCAATTCCGGCAATCTGCGCCTTATCGCCTGACATCGGAATCCCGATGCCGTGCCGTAATCCGGCCTCCTCGCCTAAGCGAAAAAAACGGATCTGACGTTCCGACAGCTTATGTGATCGCTCAAGCGTCCGCCAGCGGAAGGCATGACTATAGGTGCCCGCCGCCTTAAGCACCGGATCAAGCCGCTCGAACCCTTTCTCGTTATAGTATTTCTGCCAGTCTTCGGGGTAGTTATGCATCAGGCCGATACGGTTATCCGCCTCCGGCAAGGCCTCGTCACGCGGCACCGAAAATATGATGCGTGTATAGCCAAACTGTCCCATTACGCCGGTAAACTCTTCAAACAACGCCCCTGGCGTCGTCAGCTTACTGGTCTTTTCAACAAAATCTTCAAACCGGTATCCTTCAGATTTGAACAGCATTTTTTACCCTCATGGCTGAATAGTCACAAAAGGCCCAACCCGCCCCATCAGCGCGCCGCGGCCACGCCCAGCTTAAGGTTAATTTTCCCCTTTAAGGAGAGTAAAAGGATCACGTATACGCGTGATGTTTGTATTTTTTGCGGCCTTTACGATCCGGTTTATCTGACACTCCTCAGGGGAACCCGTATGGACCATCATCGCGACCAGACCATCAACGGTCTGCTGAAACCCGCCGACCTCAAACGCCTCAGCCGCCGCATCCCCGTCACCTGGCTCAAAGACGCCGCCCTTGACTGGGGCGTGATTGCGCTCACCTTCGGACTACTGGGCTGGACCCAAAGCCTGTGGCTCATACTTCCGGCCATACTGGTGATTGGCAACCGTCAGCATGCGCTGGCCCTGCTCGGCCATGACGGCACACACTTCACCATCACTTACAATAAACGCCTGAATGATCTTCTGAATGATCTGCTGGCGTGGATGCCCCTCGGCCTGACCGGTGACGGCTACCGCAACCTGCATATCCTGCATCACCGCGACTTAGGCACGGCCCATGATCCGGAAATTGTCTATAAGGGCCTGCGCGCCGATCAGTGGGACTTACCGGCAAAACTCAAGGACGTCCTCACCCTCGCCGCCCGTGACCTGATCGGCGGCGGCGTGATCGATTACAAGATCATCTTTGACTATTCACGCCCGACCCGTAACCGCACCTATCTGGCGCTGGCCCTGTGGCATCTGACGTTCAATGCCGTGCTGCTGACCTTTGGACTGTGGTGGGTATCGGTGATCTGGTATGTTTCGCTTCTGACCAGCTTCATTATGTTCTTCCGCCTGAGAATGTGGATCGAACATCAGGGCACCGACACGACCCAGCGCCTGCATCTGAACGGGTGGCAAGGCCCCCTGCTTGCGCCGCACCTGTCATGGCATCACTGGGAGCACCATTTCTGGCCCTCCATTCCCTATGCGCGTCTGCCGCAGCTCAGGGCGCTTATCCCCTCTGTGCCGGTAAAAACGCTGGGCCAGCTCATCCGGCAATTTGAAACCATGCCCGAGATAAAATCAGGCACGGCTTTAAAACAACCGAACGCCCCAGATATCGCCCCAGATGTGGCTCCAGACATAGCAGACGCCGCCTGATGGTCTTCACTCCTCCCCATTTCAATGGGGAGGGGGACCGCCGCGATGTATCGCGGGGGGTGGTGGGGTATCTTACTTACCTGAGAAAAAACGCAACCGCCCTCGTCACATCCCTATTCAATGACATAATGAATAGGCTTAAAGGCATAGTTATTCGACTGTAGCGCCGAACAGGC
>JBCEBX010000238.1:0-3550 GCA_039206455.1 Asticcacaulis sp. | reverse complement strand
AAACACGTTTAAGCAAAAAAAACAACTCATAAGTGAGCGCTACCATGCCGATTGATTATGAGACACGAGCATTAATCGAACAAGCCATCAGACGACATGCGAAGAAAACTGAATCGCCTGAAACGGCAATAATTGATCTGATTATTCTTTTACGACAAATTAAACGCAGCCCATTAGAAAATGGTCGGGGCACTTTATTGAATTGATCCCTCTTCATCTATGCGGCTAAACGCCTGCGAATATGCAAATGCTTGCTTGATTAATCTCGTTGTGGCAGTGGCATGGCATTCGCTCTGGACCCGGTGAAATTCCGGGTGGCTCTTCCGGCCGCCGATCCGCCGGACACTCAGATAAACGCATCATCCAAGAACCTGTTCGCACTCTGCGGCCCGATGATGTCCTTTATTGCGTGATTTAATGATCTCCTCAGAAACAATTCGCCGTAACTGGTTTTCCAATATCCGTGCCGATCTGCTGGCCGGTATCGTCGTGGCTCTGGCCCTCATCCCTGAGGCCATAGGCTTTTCCATTATCGCAGGCGTTGACCCGCGCGTTGGGCTTTATGCCTCGGTGGTCATCGCCATCGTGATTTCTTTTACCGGCGGGCGTCCGGCAATGATTTCGGCAGCGACGGCAGCCACTGCTGTGCTGTTTGGCACTTTGGTTCGCGAGCATGGGCTTCAGTACCTGCTGGCCGCCACTATTCTCGCTGGCCTCATTCAGATCGTCGCTGGCTGGCTGCGTGTCGGCTATGTCATGCGCTTCGTATCCCGCTCAGTCATGACCGGTTTCGTCAATGCGCTGGCCATCCTGATTTTCATGGCGCAATTACCTGAGTTGATCGGCGTGACATGGGAAACCTATGTGTTGATCGCCGCCGGATTGGCGATCATCTATCTCTTCCCACGCCTGACCAAGGCCGTGCCCTCGCCTCTGGTTTGCATCATCGTTCTGACCGCCCTCACCCTGACGCTCGGCATTGACATCCGTACCGTCAGTGATCTTGGGGAATTGCCGAATGCCCTGCCTGTGCTGCTGTTCCCTGACATCCCGCTTAATCTGGAAACGCTCCGGATCATTCTGCCGACCTCAATTGCCGTCGCCGCTGTCGGGCTTCTGGAAAGCCTGCTGACCGCCTCTATTGTCGATCAGATGACCGATACCGGCAGCGATAAAAACCGTGAAAGCATCGGTCAGGGTATAGCCAATATCGCCAGCGGCTTCTTCGGTGGCATGGCCGGTTGCGCCATGATCGGCCAGTCTGTCATCAATGTGAAGTCTGGCGGGCGTACGCGGCTTTCGACCCTGACAGCGGGTGTGGTGCTTCTATTTTTATTGATGGTTCTAGGGGAAATGGTAGGCCTTATCCCCATGCCCGCGCTTGTAGCCATTATGATCATGGTCTCAGTCGGCACCTTTAGCTGGTCGTCACTGACCGACCTGAGGCATCATCCGCGACGCTCAAGCCTTGTTATGCTGGCGACGGTTTTGACGGTGGTCGGAACACATAATCTGGCGCTTGGGGTCGGGGTTGGCGTACTCTTGTCGGGCATATTCTTTGCCTGGAAAGTCGCGCAGATTTTCCGTATCACCTCAACGCTTTCGGATGATGAAAAAGAGCGGCATTACCGAATCGAAGGCCAGATATTCTTCGCATCAGCCGAAGATTTCATCAATGGCTTCGATTTCACTGAGGCTCTTACCAGGGTGACGATAGATGTCAGTCAGGCCCATATCTGGGATCTGTCCGGCGTTAATGCCATTGACCGGGCGGTGCTTAAATTCCGTCAGGCAGGCGTCGAAGTTGAGGTCATAGGCCTGAATGACGCCAGCGCCACGATTATGGACAGGTTCGCTGAGCATAACCGGCCGGATGCCATCAGGAAGGTGCTTGGCCATTAAAGTAGTAAAGGTGATGCGTCACAGTGGACATTGCCTGTCATAAGGCTAAGATTTGCGCGTTATGACAGGAAGTTTGTGATGAACGCATTTTTACATGGTACAGTCCACGAAGCCGGTGAAGACCTGCAAGCCGCCTTGGTGTCCGAGCCCGAGATATTGGCGCTTTGGGAAAAACTGACACCGCTGGGTCGGAACGAGTTCATCTGCTGGGTCGATGACGCCAAGCAAGCAAAGACGCGCCAAAAACGCATCGCGCGCACCCGCGAAGAATTACTTGAGGGCAAAAAGCGGCCCTGCTGCTGGGCGGGATGTATTCACCGCACTGACAAAGCGCCCGGCAAATGGCAGCAGGCCGTCCTGATCGACAAAAAACGCGCCGAATAATACCTCAGGCAGGTACATAGGTCAGCCTGATAACCTCATCGCCGATCTGTTCACGCGCCTTGAAACGCAATTTTGGCTGAGTGCCATCAAAGAAGGGCTTCCCCTGCCCCAGAACAACAGGGTGATAATAGAGCCGATATTCATCAATCAGACCGCAATCAATCAGGCTGCGTGCCAAATCAGGGCCTGAGACAGATATCTCTCCGGAAGAACGCACCTTAATATCTCTTATTGCCGCCATAAGGTCACCGGTCATAAGCGTCGCATTGGGGCCAACAGACGTCAGGGTGCGTGAAACGACCCACTTAGGGAGTTGCCGCCAAGCCGCCGCAAACTCATGCTCCGCAGCGCCCCAATCAGGTTTATCCTCATCCCAGTAACGCATGATCTCATATATGCGCCGACCATAAATACTGCCGGTCAGGTCGCGCACATGTTCTATCCAGTGATGAAAAAGAACCGGATCAGGCGCAAAACGCTCATGGTCGACATAGCCGTCGAGCGACAGATTCATTCCGAACACAAGTCTGGCCATTTCCATGTCTCCTTATCCACGCATATAGGCATCCGGCTTTTTGGAAATAGCGTCAGCCAGTCGGGTTGGTTCCGGCAACTTATATTTCGTCAGGCAGGTCTGCACAACGGCCACCGACTGAACCAACGACAGGCGATGGCCCGGTGAGACAAACAGCGGCTTTATCCTGTCCTTGCTCCTTAAAACCATGCCGATCAGTTCCTCACGGTGGGTTAGCGGACTCATCGATCCCTTTTCCGGTGCGGGCTCTTCATATTTCCCCGTCAGACGTTTCTTGGCCACACCCATACTCGGCATGTCCATAAGCACCCCGAGATGCGCGGCGATACCCAAACGGCGCGGATGGGCTATGCCGTGGCCATCCACCATCAATATGTCCGGCCTGACCTCAACATAGGAAAGCGCCTTGAGGATCGCCGGAATTTCCCGAAAGGACAACAGGCCGGGCACATAGGGAAACTGTGTGTCGATCTGCGTTGCCACAGGTGGCACAACCGGCGTGAGGGTCACCGCATCAAGCACCACAACCACGGCACGGGTCAGGTTGTTGGTGATATCATAGCTGACATCGATGCCCGCAATAAGCCTGAGCGGGACATCGTCGGTGACAATTTTGACCTGTTGTCGCAAAGACTGCTGAATGGCTATCGCTTCGGCAGCATCTTTTGGCCATGTAATATCAGGGACTTGCATCCCTTATCTATGCCGGTTCTGGTCTAAAAATCCTAT
>JBCEBX010000237.1:0-14254 GCA_039206455.1 Asticcacaulis sp. | reverse complement strand
GCTTTATTACGATCGAAGGCCCGCATTTCAAGCTCAATGGCGAAACCTATCGCTTTGTGGGCGCCAATATCTGGTACGGGGCCTATCTCGGGGCCGAGGCCGCTTTTGGTAACCGTGAACGCCTGCATCAGGAACTCGACACGCTGAAAGCGCTCGGTGTGACCAACTTGCGCGTTCTGGCCTCCTCCGAACTGTCCCCGCTTAACAATTCCCTTGATCCGGCCTTCCGTACAAAGGAAAATGGCAATTATAACAATGACCTGCTGACAGGCCTTGATTATCTGATGGCCGAGATGGCCAAGCGTGACATGAAGGCCGTGCTTTATAAGACCAATTTCTGGGAATGGTCAGGCGGCATGGTGGCCTATATGGATTATGTCACCGGCAAATATATCAACAACGGTGATCCGAACCACCCCTGGCCCGCCTTTGCGAAGTTCTCATCACAGTTCTACGCCAATGCCGAAGCCGTAGCGCTCTATCATGACTATGTGCGCTTCCTTGTATCGCGCACCAACAGCATCACGGGTAAGGCCTATGCCGATGACCCCACCCTTATGGCCTGGCAATTGTCCAACGAGCCACGTCAGGGTGGCGACGAAGTGGATGCGGCCGCCAATTCGGCTGCCTATCTGAAATGGATCAAGGATACAGCCGATCTGATCCGCTCTCTCGACAAAAACCATCTGGTCTCACTGGGCCACGAAGGCACCATGGGCGCCGTTGGCAGCGAACAATATGTCATCGATGCCCACGAACATATCGACTACCTGACCGCTCACATCTGGCCGCAAAACTGGAGCTGGGTTGACGGTAAAGACCTGCCCGGCACCTTTGACGCGGGCATGGAAAAGGTTCAGGCCTATATCGATCAGCATATTGCAATGGCCGTTAAGCTGAACAAGCCCCTCACCTTTGAGGAATTCGGCTTCCCGCGCGACGATGTGAAATATGAACCGGGTACGCCGACGGTCTGGAAAGACAAGTTCTACGCCATGATCTACAAGGCCGTGGAAGACGCCGTGAAAACCGGCGGCCCGGTCGCAGGCTCCAACTTCTGGGCATGGGGCGGCTCAGGGCGTGCCCTCAATGCCGATTACCACATGAAGCGCGGCGAAACGGCCTATATGGGTGACCCGCCGCATGAGCCACAAGGCTGGTACAGCGTGTTCAACACCGATACCTCCACTCAGGAACTGATCAAAAATCACGCCGCCGCCATAGCTGGCATTTCCTGAGCCGAACAAACTTCTGACCGACTGACTGATAAGCCTTCTCCTTCGTGAGAAGGCTTTTTTCTTTTCAGCCTGCGAAATCTGGCGTATGGGCCCGATATGACCCCCCCCGCCTCCAGCCTGAACATTGATGCCCGTGGCTTTCATTGCCCTGTGCCGACTCTTAAGCTGCGCAAGGCCATGGCCGATAATCCCGATACAAACGCCTTCGTTCTTACGGCCGACGATCCCATGGCCCGCATTGATGTTCCGCATTTCTGCAATGAAAGCGGCTTCACTCTGACCGACATGCACGAAGACGGCACCGCATGGACATTTACGATCCACCGTTAAATCCGTGCCGCCACAGACACCCATTGCCCCTTTACTTATAAGCGCAACGAATCGATATAGTTTCCGGTCGGGGACATTTCAGGAGCATTCAACTTGACGATACAGGCGCGTGTCCTGATGCTGACCAAAAAGCAGGACCCGGAGCAGGACTGTTTTGGGCGTCTGGGGCAGGACCTCGACAGACTCGGGTGGCGTACCATTACGACATCGGATGCGGACGCCGCACAAGCCTGCGTCAGCGACCTGCAAATCGAAGCCATACTGATCGACAGCGCGCACCCCTCGGCAACCCCCGAAGGCCTGAGCCTCCTGCGATCGGCCTGTGCGCCGCGCCGCTTGCCCGTCCTGCAAATTGCCCAAAGCCGTGATCTGGAACTGCCAGATGGCTGGGACATGGTCTTTGATTATGACGCCCACGCCCAGCAAATCGCCCTCAGCCTTGAACACATCGTCCGGGCCAATGTCGCTCAGGAAGAATATGAGCTGCGCCTGAAAACCCTTGCGGCGCAAAATATTCCCCTCCCCGCACCGCCTGAAGACAGACCATTGTCTGTTTTATCCGTTGGCCCGCCGGCACCGGATTTTCTCGCCCTGAGCCATCATATGCGTGTCCGAGGCGCAGATGTACTGGCGGCATTTTCAAGCTATAGCGCCTTTGATTACCTGCACGACCATACCTTTGATGCGGTCGTCCTGTGGGGCACTGACTCCGTCAGTGAGCCCCTGTCCATCGCCACGGGCATGCGCCGTAATACACGGCTTTATCACATGCCGGTGTTCCTGCGCCTGCAAAAGCCGGTGGCGCTTGATCTGGGCGACGCCTATCTGCGCGGCGTCAATGATATTTCCGCACCCGACGCCAGCGAACCGGAAATAGCCGATCGCGTCATCCGTCTGGCCCAGTCCTATCGCCGCCAGACCAATACCCGTCGCGCCCTTGAGGACATCCGCCATAATCCGCGCATGGATACCGATACCGGCCTGTTCACGCGTGAGCTGTTTGCTGCGCATCTGGCGCGCCTGTCCGCTGCCGCTTCTGAACGCAACCGGCCCTTAAGTGTTTGTGTACTGAAAATAGCCGAAACCCCCGAAGTCACTCAGGCCAGACAGCGCAAAGCCTTGCAACGCGCTATCCCTCAGATCGGCAATATGATTGCCCGCCTTGTACGTGCCGAAGACACCGCCGGTCGCCTGTCGGATGAAGTCTTTGCTCTGGCCCTGCCTGCAACCCGTCTGGAAAACGCCCGCATCGTCGGTGAGCGCATCGCGGCGGTCATAAGCTGCACGGCGTTTGAATCCGGAGGCTCTGAGCGCCCGTTCGTCATTGAATTTGAAATCGGTGTGGCTGAGCTTAAGGAAAATGAACCGGCGGCCGTTGCCCTGACGCGCGCCGGCAAGGCCTTAAGCCTTGCACCGGTTTGACCTGAGGCAGATACCTTTTCCATACCAACAGGTCTCCCTGTGCGCCAGCTTGGAAAGGCGGCACAGAGCGACACGAGATGGCATAGGCCTTCTGGTTTCTTAGCGACACAGTTCCGCAAGTTGGCCGACGATTTTCTCCGCCGCATTCAGCCGTCCGGCCGCATCCGGCCACTCCCCAGGCACCAGCAGTTTCTGATCAGGCCGCAACCGCCAGCCGGAACGGCTTTGGATAAGCGCAATCAGGCCTGCCGGATTGGCAAAATGATCCTGCCGGAACGTAAGCACGGCCCCCTTCGGCCCGACATCGAGCTTTGAAATATTGGCCTCACGGCACAGGCCCTTGATAGCCACAACTTTCAGAAGTTGTTGCGCCTCCTCCGGAATAGGCCCGAACCGGTCAATAAGCTCCGCCGCCAGCGCTTCGCGGTCATCGCGCTTTTCGGCCTCGGACACGCGCCTGTAAAGCGACAGACGGATATTAAGGTCGGGAATGTAATCCTCAGGGATCATAACCGCAGCACCGGCATTGATCTGTGGCGACCAGCCGCGCTGATCGGTCTGGGGTTCACCACTTTCTTTCATCTCGGCCACGGCGTCTTCGAGCATCTGCTGATAAAGCTCAACACCGATTTCACGGATATGGCCGGACTGCTCATTGCCCAACAGGTTGCCACCCCCGCGTATATCAAGGTCATGGCTGGCCAACTGGAACCCAGCCCCCAGATTATCCAGCGATTGCAGAACCTTAAGACGCTTTTCCGAAGCCTCATTGAGAATCTGGTGCGGGCGCGTCGTCAGATAGGCAAAGGCGCGCGTTTTGGAGCGCCCGACACGACCACGTATCTGATAAAGCTGGGCCAGACCGAACATATCAGCCCGATGCACAATCAAGGTATTGGCCGTCGGTACATCAAGGCCCGATTCGACAATGGTCGTCGCCAACAGCACGTCATATTGCCCGTCATAAAAGGCGGTCATGACATCCTCAAGCTGGGTCGGTGTCATCTGGCCGTGACCAACAATGAACTTTACCTCCGGTACCTGCTCACGCAGATATTGCTCGATCTCCGGCAGGTCTTTCAGGCGCGGCACAACATAATAGGCCTGACCACCGCGATACTTTTCCCTGAGCAGCGCCTCGCGAATACTGACGGTATCGAACGGCAGAACATAGGTGCGCACCGCCAGACGATCGACCGGCGGCGTGGCAATGATCGACATATCGCGTATGCCCGACAGCGCCATTTGCAAGGTCCGCGGAATAGGCGTCGCACTTAAGGTCAGCATATGCACATCGGCCCGGAAACTTTTCAGTTTTTCTTTGTGCGTGACACCGAAATGCTGCTCTTCATCAACGATTACAATGCCCAAATCCTTGAAGCTCACCTGATCTGACAACAGGGCGTGCGTACCGATAACGACCTCTATTTCCCCGTTTTTCAGGCCTTCACGCGTTTCATTGGCCTCTTTGCGGGCGACCATGCGCGACAACTGCCGCACCTTGATCGGCCAGCCCTGAAAGCGCTGACTAAAGGTCTTATAGTGCTGACGCGCCAGAAGCGTGGTCGGGCAGATTATGGCCACCTGCTGACCGGACATAGCGACCACAAAGGCCGCCCTGAGCGCCACCTCGGTCTTGCCGAACCCGACATCCCCACAGATAAGCCGGTCCATAGGCTGGCCTTTAGACAGATCATCGAGCACATCATGGATAGCATTGAGCTGATCGTCGGTTTCTTCATAGGGAAACTGAGCGCAGAACTCGTCATAAAGCCCCGACGGCGGATCGATCTGCACGCCCACCTTAAGCGCCCGCGCTGCCGCCAGCTTGATCAGGCCATCGGCCATTTCGCGCAGCTTTTCCTTGGCGCGGGCCTTACGCCCCTGCCAACTGGCCGAACCCAGCTTATCAAGCTGCGCACTTTCGGAATCGGCCCCATAGCGCGTCAGGAGGTCAATATTCTCAACCGGCAGATAAAGCTTGGCATCAGCGGCATACTGCAACTCAAGGCAATCATGCGGCGCATCATTGACACTCAGGGTTTTCAGTCCGTCATAACGACCAATCCCGTGTTCGACGTGAACCACCAGATCGCCCTGCGACAGGCTTGAGGCCTCAGCCAGAAAGTTATTGGCTCTCCGGCGCTTACGCGGACGGGCTAATCTGTCACCTAAGATATCGGTTTCGCTGATGACCACCAGTGCATCGGTTTCAAAACCCTGCTCCAGCGGCAATATAGCCCGCTGCACCGGCTTGGCTTTGGTGCCCGCCACGCCAAATGACACCGCATCGGCAAAATCTTTCGCCAGACGCGTCTGACCCAGACCGTGATCGGCCAGCATGACCCCAAGCCGGTCAGAAGACCCCTCGGTCCATGAGGCAAACAAGACGCGCTTACCGGATTTAGACAAAGCCTTGGCGTGATCAGCGACCGCGGTAAACAGATTGACACTGTCCTGCATACGCTCGGCCGCAAAGCTGCGCCCGACCCGTGCCCCAAGATTGATATCCGCCGCCTTACCGGCATCAAAGGCTTCAAACTGACGCACACGCCCGCGCGCCAGTCCTGATTGCCATTGGTCAGGGTTCAGATACAGAAACGCTGGCGGCAAGGCGCGATAGCCGCCCTCCATCTTGACGCCGCCCTTGGCCATAACACGGGCGTCGGTCGATTGCGTGCGGGTCTCATAAGCGTCCTGAATGGTTTTCTGCCGTTCGTCAAAGGCCTCCTGCGCCAAGGCATCAAGCAGGATCAGGCTCTTTTCCGGCAGATAATCAAACACGCTGTCCAGTTGCGCATAAAACAAAGGCAGCAACGGCTCGACGCCCTGACGGCGGATGCCCAAGGACACCGCGGCATAGATCGGGTCATCCCCCGGTGCGCCAAAATTTTCCAGATAGCTCTGACGGAAACGGCTGATACTGGCTTCATCCAGCAATATCTCGCTGACCGCCATAAATTCAATGGCCTTCAGTTGCTTCAGAGAACGCTGGGTTTCCGGATCAAAGCTGCGGATCGTTTCCAGCGTGTCGCCAAAGAAATCAAGCCTGACCGGCTCCTCATGCGCGGGTGAAAAGACATCAATAATCCCCCCACGCACCGCGAACTCACCGCGTTCAGACACGGTCGAGACACGATTATAGCCATTACGGGTAAAATAGGCCTCAAGTTCTTTTGTATCTATGACCTGACCGGCCTTAAGGCCCAGATAGCTGTCAGCGGTGGCACTGCGCGGCGGCACCTTCTGGCTTAAAGCCCCCGCCGTGGTGAGAATAAGCACCGGCTTTTCCGGCTTCCCCGCCGTCAGGGCCTGAAGCCGGGTCAGGCCCGCCATACGCTGGGCAATCAAACCGGCGGTTGGGCTTACGCGATCATAAGGCAGACAATCCCACGCCGGAAACCGGATAATATCGAGATCAGGCGCATAAAAAGCCAGTTCCTCGGCTATGGCATTCATACGCGCATAATCACGTGCCACAAAGGTAATCAGCCCTTCGGCGCGACACGTATCGGCGGCCACAAGACTGTCATAGCCCGGCGGACAACCGGTGATTGACAAATGGCCTGAGGCCTCGGTTATTCGGCGGATATCGGACATATGAACTTAAATCTTGGTGTAAGCCGTTTTATAGTATTGATTGAGCATATTCATGATTTCTGATTTATGCTCAGGCGGCGTCGGGTCGCGCTCAATGATCCAGCCATAGAGATCCTGATCAGGCACCTCCAGCAGGACCTCAAAAATATCCAGTTGCTCAGGCGTCAGAACGGGCAGGTAATCATCAGCGAAATTACCCAGAATAATATCGGCCTCCTTGAAGCCGCGCCGCCAGGCACGAAACGACAATTTGCGTAAGCGTGCCTGATGCGCATCATTCGTCTGATCAGCGTCGGTCATGCGTTATACTGTCCTTTGCGATAATACGGACGCAAATCACGCTTCTCATCAGCCCCGTTTGGTGCTTGATAAGGGCCATGACTCGCGACCTCACATCCGGGCGGCGTCCCGAAATTCTGTTTCCCTATTACACGTCTTTGACCGCCCTGAAAGGGGTCGGGCCAAAAATCGCGCCGCACCTGATCAAACACACCGGCCCCTATGTGCGCGACCTGTTGTTTACTCTCCCCGTACAAATGATCGAGCGCCCCGTCACCCGCATCTCTGAGGCCCGCGCCGGTCAGGTACAGACAATAGGGGTAACGATCGGTGCCTATCACACCTCAGCGGGCAAAGGCCCTCAGCGCATCAGCGTTTATGACGACAGTGGCGACTTGCAACTGGTCTATTTCCACGCCATTCGCGGCTTTGAGCAAAAGCATCCGGTCGGGTCACAACGCTGGATCAGTGGCAAGATTGAAGCCTTCGGTCAAACGCTTCAGATGACCCATCCGGACTATGTCGTCGATCAGGATTCCCGTGACCAGATACCCGAATTTGAGACCGTTTATCCGGCCACCGCGGCCGTGTCTTCGCGCCTGATGCGCAAATTTGTGCAGGCCGGTCTGCAAAACGTCCCCGATCTGCCCGAATGGCTGTCTCCGCCACCCGATAGTGGATTTTCCGAGGCCCTGCGCGCCGCCCACAGCCCCACAGCCCCCTCAGACCTCCTGCCGCAGGCGCCGGTGCGGCAACGTCTGGCCTATGACGAAGCGCTGGCGCATCAACTGGCGCTCAAATCCCGCAAACAGCACCGGCAAGCCAGCCCCGCTCTGTCGATCAGTGAACACCTGTTGGCCGACAAGGCACTGGCAACCCTGCCCTTTACCCTGACACAGGCTCAGTTTCGCGCCCTTAACGATATACGTGACGACCTGCGCTCAGGTTTTCGTATGAACCGCCTGATTCAGGGCGATGTCGGCTCAGGCAAGACACTGGTAGCCCTCATGGCCATGATTGATGTCGCCGAGGCCGGTCATCAGAGCGTGATGATGGCTCCGACCGAAATTCTGGCGCGTCAGCATTATGAAAAATCCCTGCCGATCCTCGAAACCTTGGGAATCACCGCCATCCTTCTGACCGGACGTGACAAGGGCAAGGAGCGCGAAGCCCGCCGCGCACAGGTCGCGTCCGGCGGTGCGCGCGTGGTGTTCGGCACCCACGCCGTTTTTCAGGATGGGGTGGATTTCCAGTCCCTGCACTTCTGCGTCATCGACGAACAGCACCGCTTTGGCGTCGGTCAGCGTCAACGCCTGTTTTCCAAAGGCGAAAGTGTGCACTATCTGTCGATGTCCGCCACGCCTATTCCGCGCACACTGGCCCTGACGCAATATGGCGAAGCCGACCTCAGCATCCTTAATGAAAAGCCTGCCGGTCGTCAGCCGATCCACACCGCCGTTATTCCGCGCGCGCGCCTGTCCGACGTGTTTGACCGGTTGAAAGCGGCCATAGCCAGCGGCTCACAGGCCTACTGGATCTGCCCGCTGGTTGAGGAAAACCTCGAATCTGACCTGATCGCCGTCGAAGCGCGTCACAAATCCCTTCATGACGCCTTGGGCCATGAGGTCGGGCTGGTGCACGGTCGCATGGCCTCTAACGATAAGGAAGCGGTCGTCAGCCGTTTCGCCAGTGGTGATCTGCCGCTTCTGTGCGCCACCACGGTCGTTGAAGTCGGCATCGACGTGCCCAATGCCTCGATCATCATTATTGAACAGGCGGAACGCTTCGGTCTGGCACAGTTGCATCAGTTGCGCGGACGCGTCGGGCGCGGTGCGGCCAAAAGCGCCTGCATCCTGCTTTATGACACGCCCCTGGGTGCGACCGCCAAGGCCAGACTTGAACTGCTGCGAACCACTGAAGATGGCTTTGTCATCGCCGAAAGCGACTGGAAACTGAGGGGCGAAGGCGACATTCTCGGGGCGCGGCAATCCGGTTTTCCGGCCTATCGCTTCGTTGATCCCATCGCCCACGCCGACCTGATCAGTAAGGCGGCCCGAGAAGCCCAATATATATTGCAACAGGAATCGCAGCTTTCACCCGAACGGCTGAAAGCGCTGGATGTTCTGCGCGGCCTGTTCGACTGGCGCGCCGATCAGGCCGACAAGGCCGATTAATTATCGTCTGCGTTTAATTCAATGCGGCGATAAGCGAACCATCTGGCCTCACCATCCACCTTAAGATCACCATAGAACAAATTGTAATTATAAACTTTTTTCTTATCCGACCACGACCCTTCACTATTGAAGGAAGACAGTGATCTCTTATTGACCGCCAGCACACCGCCCCGACAGCGGGCGCTTACTTTTCGCGGTATCAAGGCCGGTGCGACGCCCCACTCAAGTCCGGTGGCATTAGCCGCCCCCTGACTATGGCGCACATCAATATCTTCGTTAGTCACCGTGCCAGACAGCGGATTGACACACAAAGGCCGTGCATTACCCAGAGGCTCCAGCCAGTCGCCTTTCCAGGTCATGGCTCGTTGCAGTCCCTGAATGGCCTTATCCGGCCGCACATTATCGACGCTGAAATAGGCAACCACACAACCGGCCTGTTCCCGCGCTGTACAGGCCGGAACGGCTTGCGTCGGCCCATAGGCGTCTGACGGCGCCAGCGTCTCGAGAAAATAGGCCGCCACCAGTTTTTTCCGCAAAGCTTCATCCGCTACAATCACATCGTTAAGCAGACGCTGTGCGATCAGTCCCCCCTGCTCGACGCCAACAATTATAAACCCGTCCTCGTTTCGTCTCTGCCGCAGGAAGGCCTGAAACGCCTTTTCCACATCCCCATAAGCAAACTGCCGGGCTTCCCGCGCATCTTCACGACGCGTCAGTTGCGTATAGAGGCTGGCCTGACGGTATCGCGGCGCATAGACGTAGCCAATGGTCGAAAACGGGGCGGCATAGTTCGGCAACTGAATGTCGACCACCTCACGTGCTGCCGCGCTATCATCCACGGCCCCCAGCCAGGCCTTGCCGTCGAAGCTGGTAGCATGGATGAAAAATACATCCACCTTCTGCGCATTGCGGTTACGCCGGATCTCACGGCTTTCGAGCGCCGGATTGAGATACCAGCCGCTGCGTGTGGCATAGTCCGGCGCCTTTGGCGGCTGATAGGTCTGAAACGGCACCTTGGGATCAAGATTGTGCCGCATGATATCGTCGCCCCAGAAGACAACGATCATGAGCAACACCCCAAGGCTGGCGATAATCACCCCCACCAGAGCCAGAGGCTTAGCCTGCAACCATTTTCTATTGAACTTGATAGGCATATAGTAAAGCTATCCCACCGGACGCCTGCGTGACGAAAGGGCCATCTTGAAGCTATAGCCCCAAGTTACAAGCCTTCTTTTCTCACATATTGTGACGACAGTTGTCAGTCGGGCATTAGCCGTCGATCCGGCGCTTATAGGCCGCATTGGGCCAGCGCTTATGCACCCAGAACCATTCTTCGGGGCGATCACGCACAACCTGCTCGACAAAGGCGCTGACCTTTTTGACCGTTGCCTCAATATCGCCCGCACGACTGCCGGTTTTTTCAACCTCAATCGGCTCATGCACAATTACGCGAAAGCGCGCCTTGTTGAGCCGCTCGACCGTCATGGGCTGCAACACCGTACCAAATCTGAGGGCCAGCCGTGTCGGCCCCGGTGCCGTATCCACAGGCGTGCCAAAAAACGGCGTAGACACCCCGCGATTGAATTTCTGATCATTCATCAGGGCAACCGATTCACCCTTACCCATAGCCAGCAACAACTCTCTGGCCCCCTCTTCACCCTTGGGCGCAAACAGATCGACGCCATACCGCTTGCGCCCCTCCTTGATCCGCTGATCGACATAGGGGTTATTAGCCTCGCGATAGGTCATCTGGCAGCGCACACCGCAATCGACGATCGTAGACGGCATGATCTCCCAGTTGGCAAAATGGCCTGAAATAAACACCACGGGTTTGCCGGATTCCGCTATGGCCTTGAGCCGCTCAAGCCCCACGACTTCGACGCGGCCATTGCCGATACGGATACGATCCATAATGGCAAATTCGGCAAAGGTGCGCCCCAGATTCTCCCATTGCGCCCGGATGACACGCGCCTTCCACGCCTCATCCTTATCAGGAAAGGCGATGTCGATGTTCTGACGCACCGTCTTCTGCACCGGCGACAAAGGCCCGATAGCCTTGAGCAGCCAGGCCCCGAGATCAGAAGCCGTATCGACCGGCAGACTGCGGACAACAGCAACAAAGGCGTCATAAAACACCGCCTCAATGCGCCAGCTCAAATCCTGCCAGAATGAAGGGGGTTTTCTGCTCATTGTACCTTGGATAATCCGTTTTTACTCTGTTCGGCCTTCAATATGCGCCAAAGACGCTTGACCCGCGCCTCTGCCGCCAGATGACTGCTGATCAGTCCGTCGATTCCCCCCGTAAAATGGCAGCGGAACAGGAAATACTTCACAAAAACCAGCGGATATTCAAAAGGCAAACGCAGCAGAATAACCCACGCAGGCTTTTTCAAGGCCTTGGCCTGTAATTGGGTATAGGAATCGAGCTTTTGACGAATATGCGCATAGGAACGGGCGGAAAAATGCGTCGCTGAGCCTTTCAGTTGCCCAACCCTTTCGTCTTTGGTGTCAACCGTGTCATGCACGGGCGATTCGCGAAAGCGTACCTTCGTCCGGTCATAGAGACGGACATAGTTATGATAATCCGCCCACAGACGCGGCTTTGATTTCCCCGGATAGACGTTCTTCAGCTTAAACCGATAGGCACTCAACGCCGGCCCCGCTGCCATCAGCGCCCGGATCTCGGCATAAAGCTCAGGCGTCACCACTTCATCGGCATCAAGGTTCAACACCCAGTCATGGCTGGCACAGTCTTCACTGAAACGCTTTTGCGGCCCGTAGCCCGTCCAGTCATTATAAAAAACCTTCGCGCCCAAACCGGCCGCCACCTCACAGGTCTTGTCGGTCGAGCCACTGTCAACCACCACCACCTCATCGGCCAGCCCTTCAACCGCGCGGATGCAATGGCCGATACGATCGGCTTCATTTTTGGCTATGATGCACACACTTAAGGGCGCAGGCTTCGGGCGGGGCATATCCTATCCCTTTATTCGGTGATAAGGCTTTGTCACCCGTACAAGGCCGCGTCAACCCCATCTGCCGGAGTCCTCATGAAAGCGCAAATCAGTGTGTCCGAACTGTCGCCCCTTATCGATGCGGGTAAGGTGAAAATTGTCGACGGCAGCTGGGCGCTGGATGGCACTGACATGCAGGCCCTTTACCGCGCTTCACACATACCGACCGCGCAGTTTTTTGACCTTGAGGCCATTAGCGACCGGCAAAGTTCTCTGCCGCACATGGCCCCACCCCCTGAGGTTTTTGCCGGGGCCGTCAGCCAGATGGGCATCGCGCCCACGGACCATGTTATAATCTATGACCGGCAAGGCCTGTTTTCCGCCGCTCGCGTCTGGTGGACATTTCGCCTGATGGGACATGAAACCGTACAGGTTTTGCGTGGGGGACTGCCCGCCTGGCAGGCTGCGGGCCTGCCTGTATCTTCTGATATATCACCTAAACAACCCGCGTCATACCCCACCCCTCATGTCAATAACTTATCCATTAATATCAATGGCCTGAAAGACACTCTTAAATCAAACACGTCGGTAATTCTTGACGCTCGCCCCCTTGCCCGTTTCAAGGGGGAAGCGCCCGAACCCCGCGCAGGCCTGCGGTCAGGGCATATCCCTGAAAGCCTCAGCCTGCCGTTTTCTGCCATGCTGCATGACGGTGCCCTGAAACCGGAAAACGAACTAAAAACCCTGTTCAGTGCGCTTGGCCTTAACAAAGACACGCCGGTCATTACCACCTGCGGGTCAGGCGTTACCGCCGCCATTATCGCACTGGCGCTTTTTGAAGCCGATTATGACAAGGTAAGGCTCTATGACGGCTCATGGGCCGAATGGGGACAGGAAGGCATCGATACGCCCGTTGCCACCGCCGCCTCATCGCTAAAATGATACCCCGCCTGAAGGGCACGCATTTTCATGTCCGCTGATACCCTTATCGCCCTGATACTCTTTGCTTTCACCACCTCCATCACCCCCGGCCCAAACAACATGATGCTGCTGGCCTCCGGTGTAAACTTCGGCTTCAGGCGAACAGTCCCTCATATGCTGGGGATAGGCGCAGGCTTCTTAAGCCTGTTGCTGGCCACAGGCTTTGGCCTCGGCGCCCTGCTACATTCTGTGCCCGTTCTCTACACCGCATTAAAATTCGCTGGTGGGGCCTATCTCTTATGGATCGCGTGGAAAATCGCCATCTCAAGGCGCTTATCCGAAGGCGGGGCGACAACTACGCCCATGACCTTCACTCAGGCGGCTATTTTTCAATGGGTCAACCCGAAAGCCTGGGTCATGGCGGTTACGGCCATGGCGACCTATACGGACGAAGCCAATTACGGTCTGAGCATCGCTGTCGTCAGTCTGGTCTTTACGCTGATCAATGTCCCGAGCGTGTCAACCTGGGCGGGGTTTGGCTCAGCCCTACGCGACTGGCTGTCTCATCCGCTGCGCCTGAAATGGTTCAATATCACCATGGCCTGTCTGCTGGTTTTCAGCCTCTGGCCTATGCTGAAATAGGTTGCCGCATCCCCTAAGAGATGGCGACTCCGACAGGAATCGAACCTGTAACCGTCCGCTTAGAAGGCGGATGCTCTATCCAATTGAGCTACGGAGCCATTAAAAAAGCGAATCAGTGCGTCCAGCTTTGACGGCGATTAGGCGCAAAATTATCTGCATAGGCCTTGATAATCTTGGGCGGTACTTCCGGTTCGATCAGACGGAACGGAATACCGTGCGTCTCCGCATAGGCAATAGCCTGATCCTTGGAATCAAAGGTCAGACGTACCTGAGCCTTGGTATCAGCGGAACTCGTCCAGCCCATCAGCGGGTCAGGCTTACGCGCCGTCGCAGGCACAAACTCAAGTACCCAGTCTGTGGTCTTGGCCCGGCCAGACTGCATAGCTGTTTTTGCCGGTTTATAAATACGCGCGAACATGGCCGAACCTCTTGCCACCGGGGACTGATAAGGCCCCCTGTTACTATTAACCCCGCCCCTTGCCAAGGGGTAGAGACCGGTTTCCGTGAGAAAGTCAGATCAAAGTTCAAGACAACTGGCTATATCTCATACCTCCCTGCCTTTGGCGGGGAGGGTGACATTTGGCATAGCCAAATGACGGGTGGGGTTTCTTGCTTTTTTCCATACAAGTCCCCCTGACCGATCCATTGTAAATATTACGAGAACCAAAGCGTACCCTTGTCGGGATGGTCGGGG
>JBCEBX010000236.1:0-14299 GCA_039206455.1 Asticcacaulis sp. | reverse complement strand
AGATTTCCGGTCAGTTGTCCAATGACGGCAATGGCCGCATCAAGGGCACGCTGGGGGTGGATGTGACACTTGAGGAAGGTGTTGAGGCGGCGCGTCTGGCCGGTATCAATCTTCTGGCGCAGATGAAGGCGGCGGCGGGTGGTGACCTCGATAAGGTCGTGCGCGTCCTGAAGCTGAATGCCTTTGTTCAGGCGGGGCCGGATTTCTATGACATCCCGCAGGTCATCAACGGCTGTTCTGACCTGATGGTTGAGGTGCTTGGGGATGCCGGTAAGCATGCCCGCTCGGCGGTGGGCATGTACAAGATCCCGCTCGGCTTTGCCGTTGAAATCGACGCCACCATCGAGGTTGCGGATTAATTTATGATGCTTACACCCGTTCTGCACCGGTCGATATCCGATATCGCGCCCGAGGTGTGGGACGGGCTGAGGCCGGATGATAACCCGTTCACCACTCACGCCTATCTTGAGGCGCTGGAGCTGACGGGGTGTGTCGGGCCAGAAACGGGATGGTATCCACATCATCTTTCGCTAGGTGATGATAACGGCATCAAGGGCGTGATGCCGCTTTATCTCAAGACCCATTCGATGGGCGAGTATGTCTTCGATCAGGGCTGGGCCGAGGCCTATGAACGGGCGGGCGGGGCCTATTATCCCAAACTGGTGTCCGCCTCGCCTTTTACGCCGGTGACCGGTGCACGACTTTTGTCGCCTGATCCTGAGGTCAGGGTAGCGCTGATTGAGACGGCCAAAGGCTTATGTCAGGCGAATGGTCTGTCGTCGCTACATGTTCTGTTCCCGACTGAGGCTGAGTGGGCAGAGATGGGCGCGCAGGGCTGGCTTAAGCGGATGGATCAGCAGTTCTGGTGGGATAATCAGAACTATCGGGATTTCGAGGATTTTCTGTCGGCCCTGACGGCCAATCGCCGCAAGGTCATCCGCCGGGAACGTCGCGAGATCAACGCCGCCTTACAGATGCGTATTGTTACGGGCAATGACATTACCGAAGCCCATCTTGATCAGCTCTATGGGTTTATTGAAAACACCTATGACCGCAAATGGGGGCAACCCTATCTGACGCGGGATTTCTTTTCCCTGATTACCGAACGTATGCGCGACCAGATCGTGCTGGTCTTCGCCTATGACGGGCCGGACGCAGTGGCCGGCGCCATCAATTTCAGAAGTGCTGACACGCTTTATGGCCGTCAGTGGGGCTGTGGCCGCGAGGTGCCGTTCCTGCATTTCGAGGTCTGCTACTATCAGGCCATTGACTATGCCATTGCCCACGGCCTGAAACGCGTCGAGGCCGGAACGCAGGGCATGCACAAGATTTCACGCGGCTACCTGCCGCAGGCGGTCTATTCGGCGCACTTTGTCGCCGATAAGGCCCTGCGCCAGCCTGTCGCGCATTTTCTCGCGCAGGAACAGGCGCATATAATCAGGCTTATGCGCGACCTTGAGGCCGAGAACTCGCCGTTTAAAAAGGCTTAGAGACTGATTTAAAAAGGTTGGAGTCTGTGACGAAAAGACGTTTCTTCGAGAACCGAAGCGCAGCGTACTTAGGTACGTGAGCATCGGAAGCGCAGAAGAGGCGGCTTTGCAGACCAGAAAACGGCCTTTTGAAACAGTCTCTTAGTTAAAGGCGGCAAACGGCGCTAAAGCCACGGCGACCAGACCGGCGACGAAACGTTCAAACATCTTTTCCATTGTCATTCTCCACAAACAAACTGATTGACAGCGCTGTCATAGCATATCTCGCACATGCAGCATAGATATGTGTGGGTAACAAATGGCTACAGGCAGGTAATGGTTTGTGTAGGGGACGTGTGACGCAGGGCGGAGAGACACCCCACCACCGCTTTGCTAAAGCAAAGCGTTTCCCCTCCCTGCCAAAGGCAGGGAGGTATGAAAGACCGTTTAGCTTACGCTTTCGGGCGTAGCGTTTTTGGCCGCAGCGGTCGCTTCCTCGGCAAAGCCGATGACCTGTGCTACGGCGCGGGTTGAGGCCTTTTCAAAGCCCTGAACGATGTCGCCTACATTGTTGCGGCGCACAGCCTCTTCTACGGTGATGTAGCGCTCGGCCACAACCACACGGTCGTCTGTGCGCACCAGACGGGCATCAAGCGTCACCACTACGGTCGGACGGCGACGGGCATAGGCGGTTTCAAAGCGCCGCACCTCAACGTCCAGACGGTATTTCGCGGCGATGCGCCCCTGATTGGCCAGACGGACACGGTTGCCTTCGCGGGCAAAGCCTTCGCTCAGGACGTCACGGAACATGCCCTGCGCCGAGGTCGCCCAGCGACCACCGGAGACATAGGACACCTCATTGCCTTCGCTCGTCAGGATACGGTCACCGGCAGCCGCACGCGGAAAGGCCGGTACAGACACATAGACGTCAATAGAGTCGGCGTCAGTGACCGCAGGGGCCACTGCGGCGGGCGGCACAAGCCATTCCGGATTAAAGCGGATGGTGTAGAGCTGCACCGGCTTTGTTTCCGGCAAGAGCGTGACACAGCCACTTAAAGCCCCGCCCAAACCCAGCAGGGAAACGCCCATCAGGGTACGCCGCGTAAAATCGGGCCGTGTCAGGTTCGGGTGGGTCATGGTTTTACCTTTCTTTCACGGGCCTTGGGCTTGCCGATAAGTCCCTGCGGGCTGGAGCGGACTTCTTCGACCACCTGTTGCACCGAGCGGCTGGCATCATCGAGATTTTGCAATGTGTCATTCAACTGCGGCAAGGTGGTGTCAGACAACTCGCGGATGGGTTCGCGAAGGTCTTTGGCCACGCCGCCAATTTCTGATCCGGCCTTGGCAATTTCAGCGGTGGCGACATCTATCTTGTCGAGAGTTTGTGGCAGACGCTGACGCACAACCACGTCGGTTGAAGCCGCAAGTTTACTCATATTGTCTGCGGCCGCCCCAATCGAGACAATACTTTTCTCAGCTTCGTCAATGACATGCGTCCGGCTTCTGATATCGGCTGTCAGGTCGCTGACATTGCGTGTAATGCTTTCGAGATTGTTGATGCTTCGGCTCAGGGTCCTGAGATTATCGTCCGACAGAAGCCGGTTGATACGGTTCAGCGTCTCATAGGCGTTTTCAAGCACCCCGCCCGAACCAGCCAGAAGCTTATCCAGGGTCGAGCCTGTGGCATGGATTATGGGGTTGCCCGGACCTTTGTATTCGTCGCGCAATATGGCGGCATCATGGGAACCCGGCGTGATCTGCACATAGTTCAGACCCGTCACCCCCAAGGGCTCAAGCACGGCGGTTGAATCGACGCGCACCGGCGTTGCGGCATCAATTTTAATGGTGGCGATAACCTGCGTGGTATTGGCCTTACCCAGGCGCAACTCGCGCACTTCACCGACCTTGATGCCGTTGAAATGCACTTCGCCGCCTTCGGTCAGGCCATTGACCGGCGTGTTGAACAGCACATCATATTCGACATAGCTTTCGTTGAAACTGCCCTGAATCAGCCAGTAGGCAAAACCAAAGGTCGCCACAGCGAGCAAAAGCGTCACCATTCCGACAAAGGCGTAATGAGCCTGTCTTTCCATTGTCAGCTTCCTTTCGTCAGGGCATTGCGCCCGCGCGGCCCGTGGAAATATTCATGAATCCACGGATGCGTCGATTGTTCCAGTATCTTTGGCGGCGCGATTTCAACCACCTTGCGATCAGCCAGCACGGCCACCTCATCGCAGATCGCATAAAGACTGTCGAGGTCGTGGGTGATCATGAACACCGTCAGATCCAGATTGTCACTTAAGCTGCGGATCAGCTTATCGAAGGCCGCCGCCCCGATCGGATCAAGTCCGGCGGTCGGCTCATCGAGAAACAAGACCTCAGGGTCCAGCACCAGCGCGCGGGCCAGTGCCGTCCGCTTGATCATCCCACCCGACAGTTCTGACGGCATCTTATCGGCGGCATCGAGCGGCAGGCCGACCAGCGCCATTTTCATCAGGCCGATTTCACGCATCAGCTTCGGTGACAGATTTGCATATTCGGTCAGGGGCACGCAGATGTTTTCCACCACCGTCAGGGCCGAAAACAGGGCGCCTGACTGAAACAGAACCCCGAAACGGGCCTGAAGCGGGCGGCGCTTTTTCTCACTGAGCTTGAGGACATCTTCGCCAAACAGGTGGATGCTGCCCCCTGTTGGTGGCCTGAGGCCGAGAATGGCATTCAGCAGCACCGTTTTGCCCGTGCCCGAACCGCCGACCACACCGATTATCTTGCCTTTGCTGACAGTCAGATCAAGCCCGTCATGGACAACATGTTTGCCAAACTGATTACGCAGCCCCCTGACGACAATCGGGGTTTGGGAATAGTCGGTATCGGTGCTCATATCCTGTTTGATATCTTCACGCATCAGAAGTCAAACCCGTTGAACATGATGGCAAAAATGGCATCAATGGTAATGATGGCGAAAATGGCCTGAACCACCGAAGACGTCACCTGCTTGCCCAGTGAAATAACGTCTTCCTTCACCTCCATGCCCATGCGGCAGCCGATAAGGGCAATGGCGGCGGCAAAGAACGGGACTTTGATCAGGCCGACAAAATAGTTCACGAACGGCACATAGTCGGTCATGCGCTGTATAAAGAAGTTGGGGCCATAGCCCAGCGTCGTCCACACAACGATAAACCCGCCAAACAGACCGGCCATCATGCCGAAAAAGGTCGCCAGCGGCATGGTGATGATCATGGCGAACAGACGCGGCAGGACCAGCGCATCAAACGGATTGATGCCCATGACCCGCATGGCGTCGATTTCCTGATTCATCTTCATCGCGCCCACCTCGGCCGTAAAGCTTGAGGCTGAACGACCAGCCATAAGCACTGCGGCAATTACCGGCCCGAATTCGCGTAAGACGGCAATACCGATCAGTTCAACGGCAAAGACGGAGACACCGAATTGTTTGAGCTGAAGGATACCGAGAAAAGCGACCACGGCACCCACAAAGAAATTGGCCACACCGACTACGACCAGCGCCTCAAGGCCGGTGCGCTGCATCTGCGCCACCAGAGGTGTCCAGCGAATGCGGCCCGGGTTGAGTATAGTCAGAAAGATAAAGGTAACCGTCTCGCCCAAAAAGCGGGTAAAGCGTCGCGCATCATCAAGAAAACTCAAGGTTTTCTGGCCAATGCCGCTCAGGAAATTAACCAGCGGCGATGCCGAACGCCCGCTTTCGCTGATCTGGGTTTGCACCTCAGGCGCAATGCCGTCAATCAGCTCATAAATGCGGCGATAGTTTTCGTGACCGGCAAAGATTTCCGGCGATGCCCTGTCTCCAAGGGCATATTTAAGCGCATAGGCCCCCGCCGTATCAAAGCGTCCGATGTCAGCCACGTCCACCTGCACGTCCTGAACGCGGGTCAGGGCTTTTTTCAGTCGTTCAGCGACATCCCTGAGGCCGGTCGCCGTCCAGTCCCCTGTCAGTACCAGCAAGCGCGCCGCATCGGCACCGTCTGAGGTCTTAAGGGCAAAATTGGCTTTAGGCATCTGACCTTTTGGCATCTGACCTCTTGGAGGGGGGTGAGTGTAAGCTATCGGCAACCGGTACGCGACATTTAGTGCCACTGACAATAAGGCCCGCAGGGTTTACATACAATAGGGACACGGGCAATAGAAACACAGCCCTAAAGCTGTCACGCCCAACTATAGCACCGTTTTATTAGCCCAAGCCTTGCGAATTATTCTCAAACATGCCAGACAGATCACAAAACCGGCCTTATCCCCACCTGGGTAAGCCATTGATGGTTTGTATTTTGCCCCTGCCCCATTAAAGGTGATTCGATGACCCAAACTCCCCGCTTCCGCACGCCTGTTCGTAAAGCCGTTGGCGTCCTGGCCACCCTCACCGCCCTTGGTGCGCTTCTGGTGGCCTGTAACGGCCAGAAGACTGAAGACCAGAAGGCTGGGAACAACGGTTCGATCAATGTCTATACCTCGCGTCACTATGATGCCGACACCCATATCTATGAGGCGTTTGAAAAAGAGACCGGCATCAAGGTCAACCGCCTTGAGATGCAGGCCGCACAGCTTGTTGAGCGCATGAAGGCCGAAGGGGCCTCCAGCCCCGCCGATGTGATCCTGATGGCCGATGCCGGTGCCTTGTGGAAGGCACAGGATGCGGGCCTTTATCAGCCCCTGCAATCAGATGTTATCAATGCAAAAATTCCGGCCAATCTGCGTGAGCCTTCGGGTCAGTGGTTCGGCTTCTCGCGTCGCGCGCGCGTGATCATTTACGATAAGGCGAAGGTAAAGCCTGAAGAAGTCGCGACCTACGAAGCGCTGGCGACGCCGCGCTTCAAGGGCAAGATCTGCGTTCGTTCATCGGATAATGTCTATAACCTGTCGCTGATGGCTGCGGTCATTGAGCATCTGGGGCCGGAAAAGGCGCTGGAATGGGCCAAAGGCGTGACGGCCAATATGGCGCGCGACCCTCAGGGTGGGGATCGCGACCAGATCAAGGCCGTGGCCGCCGGTATCTGTGAGGTGGCGATTTCCAACACCTATTATTATCTGCGCATGACGCACAATGCCGATGAACTCGATCAGGCGGTGGTCGATAAGACCGCCATGGCCTTCCCGTCGCTGGCCGGTCAGGGAACCCACGTCAATATTTCGGGCGGTGGTCTGGCGAAACATGCGCCAAACCGCGACAATGCGGTTAAATTCCTTGAGTATATGACCAATGATGCGTCGCAGACGATCTTTGCCAAATATAACAACGAGTTCCCTGTGATTACGACGTCTGAAACGCCTGAGCACATCAAGGCGCTGGATGGTTTCAAGGCTGATCCGGTGAACGTTCTTACCTATGGTACCCGTCAGGCCGAAGCCCAGAAACTGCTTGATCAGGCAGGCTGGAAATAGGCGTGACCTCTACCCCGGCTTCACCGACACCTCAGTCTTCTAAAGACACCCTGACCCCGCTGCGTGCATCGCGGCGGGGTTATGGCGTTTTCTGGCTGAAGCTCGGGGCGCTTATTGCCGTTCTGGTGACACTGACGCCACTGGTGGCGGTGGTTTATAAGGCGCTGGCGCCTGCCCCTGATCTGCCCGATTTTCCGTTCTGGCGTTATGCGACGACCAGTCTTTATCTGGTTATTGGTGTCGGCGCGGTCGCGCTGGTGCTCGGGACGTTTTCCGCCTGGCTGGTGACATTGTATGAATTTCCGTTTCGGCGGTTTTTCTCATGGGCGCTGGTTCTGCCTCTGGCCTGTCCGGCCTTTGTGCTGGCCTATGGCTGGGCGGATTTTCTGGATGCGGCCTCGCCTTTGCGTTCGGGCTGGCGAGAGGCATTCGGGTTTGATCTGCCGCTGAACATGCGCAGCCTGTGGGGCGCGATCTTCGTCCTGTCCTTTGCCTATTTCCCGTATATTTACCTGACTTTGCGCGCCAGTTTCCTGAGCCAGTCTGCGGATATGTTCGATGCCGCGCGCCTTTTGGGCCTTAAGCCGCGTCAGATTTTCTGGCGCGTCGCCCTGCCCCTGAGCCGTCCGGCCCTGATTGCCGGTCTGGCCCTGACGACCATGGAGACACTCGCCGATTACGGGGCCGTCAATTTCCTCAGTGTGCAGACCCTGACCATGGGGGTTGTGCGCGCCTGGTCAATTTTCGGCTCTACGGCGCTGGCGGCCAAGCTGGCGCTGGTGCTGATCGGGGCCGCGCTTTTGTTTCTGGTGACCGAGCGTTTCCTGCGGCGCGGCAAACGCTTTGCCGCCGGCACCGCCAGATGGCGAAAACAGGCCCCCCTGCCCCTGTCCACAGGCGGCCAGATCGCGGCGGTCCTGTTCTGTACGCTGCTTCTGATGCTCGGCATGGTTATTCCGGTGGTCTGGCTGGTGGCGCAGGCCGTACATATCAGTCCCGACTGGCCGCGCCTGATATCTGCGGCGCAGAGCACGCTTTTGCTGTCTTCAAGCGGCACCGTCCTGACCCTGTTGCTGGCCACCCTTGTGGTGTTCGGGATGCGCAAAAACCGCCTGATCGGCTATCTGATGAGTCTGGGGTACGCGACGCCCGGCGCGGTTATGGCCATTGGGCTTCTGGTGCCCGCCAGCCTGTTCTGGAACCAGTTTGCCCTGACCTCAAGCCTGTGGCTGGCCTTTACGCTGTTGCTTCTGGCCTATGCGGCGCGGTTGATGGCCTCAGCCTATGAACCGTTACAGGCGGGCCTGACACGTCTGACGCCCAATCTGGCGCTGGCGGCACGGACGCTTGGGGCGACCCAGACCGAAGCCGTACGGCGCGTTGAATTGCCGCTTATTCGCGGGACCTTCCTGACGGCGGCGCTTCTGGTGTTTGTTGATATTGCCAAGGAGCTTCCGGCCACGCTGATCCTGCGTCCGTTCGAGCTTGAAAGTCTGGCGGTCATGGCCGATCGTTACGCCAATGATGAACGTCTGGCGCAGGCAGCCTGGCCAAGCCTGATCATACTGGCCGTATCTATCCTGCCGTCACTTTATCTCTCACGCCGGATCGAGCGTTCCGGCCAAAATAAAAGCTGAAACATGTCCGATCTGCTGCATATAGATAAGGTTGTCCGCCAGTTTGGGGCGCATAAAGCCGTCAATCAGGCCAGCCTGACGCTTAAGGAGGGGCAGATCACCTGTCTGCTCGGGCCATCGGGTTGTGGGAAATCGACGCTTCTGCGCATGATCGCCGGTCTTGAGACACTGGATGAAGGCACGATCAGCCGTCAGGAGACGGTACTGTCTGGCCTACACACCCACGTGGCGCCGGAAAACCGTGGCATTGGCTTTGTGTTTCAGGACTATGCCCTGTTCCCGCACCTGACCATTGCGGAAAATATCGGCTTTGGCCTGAGGCATCTGGCTTCGGCAGAGCGTAACGAGCGCATTGCGACGCTTCTGGACATGGTGCGCCTGAGCGACAAGGCGAAACAGTATCCCGCCGCCCTGTCCGGTGGTGAGCAGCAGCGTATTGCCCTGATCCGCGCTCTGGCCCGTCAGCCGCGTCTGATTTTGCTCGATGAGCCGTTTTCCGGCCTTGATGCCCACCTGAAATCCGAAGTCCGTGAAGCCACGCTCAATGTACTTGAGCATAGCGGGGCTGCCGCTCTGGTGGTCACGCACGATGCCGAGGAAGCCCTGTCGATGGGTCATAGTCTGGCGCTTATGAACAAGGGCCAGATCATCCAGACCGGCACGCCTCAGGCCTGTTATCTCAATCCGGTGTCCATTGCCGCGGCACGTTTGCTGGGGGAAACCAATCTGGTGCCTGCGCGACTTGAAAACGGCGTCGTCATGTCCGGCTTTGGCCGGATCAGCAAAGCCGTCAGCGGTCAGGCAAGGGACGTGACCTTGTGTTTACGGCCTGAGGCATTTCAGGTTGTGGCCACCGATACGCCTGAGGCGGTCGCCGTGCGCATTACCGAAAGCCGCTATCACGGGGCCTATAGCGACCTGATGCTTGAGGCCGCCGATGGGGCGAAGGCCCATGCCCATGTCTCAAGCCTGACGGCTTTTGCACGCAATGAAACGGTGAGCGTTAAAATAGAACCGAATCTATGTTCAGTATTTGATTGACATAAATTCGATATAAAACTGAAATAAAATCGTCACAATAAAGTATTCAGACGCTTAAACGGCGATATATTTGACACACCACCTTAGACACTGTCACAATTATTAACACCGAAAGACAGCCTGTTATTAAACTGTCACAAAGCCTCACTAGGTAGCGCCCCTATCGATTATCAAAACTGATAGGGTAGTTAATGTTTACCAAGACCTCCTCCCGCCGTCTGACCGCCATTCTTCTGGCGTCCACGGCTCTGGTGTGCGCTGCGGCGGCAAACGCCGGTAATGTGACCGGCGCCGTCACCGACGCCACCGACACTGGTGCCGTTCTGCGGGGCGCGGAAGTTACGCTGGTCGAACTGAACCAGAGCCATACGGTTGATAGTGACGGTCAGTTCCGTTTCACCAACATCCCTGCCGGTAACTATACGCTGCGCGTCACCTATACCGGTGCCCGTACGGAACTGGTCAGCATCAGCGTGCCCGCTACCGGCGACATCAACGCCAATGTTCAGCTTGCCCCTGCGGACGGGTCTGACGGTAACACCATTCTGGTTATCGGCCAGCGCGCCAATCTGAACTCATCGATTTCACGTCAGCGTTCGGCCGATGGTGTGCAAACCACCCTGTCGCGTGACTCGATTGGTCAGTTCCCCGATCAGAACGTCGCCGAATCTATCCGCCGCGCGCCGGGCGTCAATGTTCTGAACGATCAGGGCGAAGGTCGGTTTGTGTCGGTTCGTGGTCTTGATCCGAACCTGAACTCGGCCTCGCTGAACGGCAACCGTATTCTGGCCACCGGTGGCGATGAACGCGCGGTCGCGCTTGATGTCGTACCTGCGGAACTGATTGAATCGATTGATATCAAAAAATCCCTGACGCCGGATATGGATGCTGACACCATCGGTGCCTCGATCGAGATCAACACCACCTCGGCCTTTGACCGAAAAAAAGGATTTGTCTCGGCTTCGCTCGAAGGCTCCTATAACGACCTGAGCGGTGAAACCTCGCCCAAGGGCAGCTTTGATTTCTCAACACGCCTGACGGAAAACCTCGGGGTTGCCGGTGGCCTGAGCTATTACAACCGCAAATTTGAATCCGATAACATCGAAGTCGGCTCATGGGCCACAGACAATAATGGCGTCGATTTTGCCGAAGAAATCGATTACCGCGATTACGATGTCCGTCGTGAGCGTTACGGTGCGACCCTGAACTTCGATTACCGTCTCGGCGAAAATTCGTCGATGTATCTGCGCACGCTCTATTCCAAGTTCGATGATACCGAACTGCGTCGTCGTCTGGTGCTGATCACTGAATTCGACGAAGTATCTGACGCATCCGGCGATAGCGTAACTTTCGACTCGGCCGATAGCCGCATCGAAGTGCGCCGTGACCTTAAGGATCGTGGCGAATGGCAGACCATCCGCACCGTGGCTTTTGGCGGCAAGACCTTCACCGGTGCCTGGAAGTTCAACTATGATCTGGCCTTCTCTCAGGCTGATCAGCAGGAAAAAGGTTCGGTTGATCCGATCCGCTTCCGCAACCGCTTCAACAGCGGCAATCCGCTGGTTCTGCAATTCGACTACAGCGACATGAAGAAACCGGCCTATGCGGTTGTTGGCGCGCCGGGTAATTTCAACAATGCCGCCTCTTACGAAATGACTGTCCTTGAGCGCACCACTCAGGAAGACGCCAAGGACACTGAATGGTCGGCCAAGTTTGATGCGGCCCGCAACTTCAATCTGGATTCCGGTTCATTTGAACTGAAGTTCGGTGCCAAACTGCGCCAGCGCGACAAGAAGCTGGACATGACCATCGACGTCTATGACTCGTATGAAGGCAGCGAAAGCTTTACCCTTGCGGACGTGGCCGGTTCACAGACCTATCGTCTGGCGGATATGGGCGTCGTGCCGGATCTCGGCAAGGTAAAGGCCTTCATCAGCGCCAATGGTTTCGGTGATTTTGAATATAACGATGACGATAGCCTTCTGGCGTCAACCATCGAAGATTACCGCGCGACCGAAGATATCAATGCCGCCTATGTTCTGGGACGTTATGACAATGGCGCCCTGCGGGTTATCGGTGGTGTGCGTGTCGAGCAGACAAAGCTGAAACTTAACGGTTCCAACGTCAATGATGACACGCTCGAAATCACACCGGTTGAGGTCCGTCGCGATTATACGGACGTCCTGCCCAGCGTGAATGTACGCTATAATGTCTCAGACAAGCTGGTGGCCCGTGTCGCGGCGTCGCAGTCTCTGATGCGTCCGAGCTTCGGCAAACTGGCCCCGCGTTACGTCATCAACGAAGACCTTGAGGGCGAATTCGGCAACCCCGACCTTGATCCTTACAAGGCAACCAATCTTGATCTGACGCTGGAATATTATTTTGCCCCTGAAGCGGTTATTCAGGGTGGCTTCTTCTTCAAGAAGATCAAAGATTTCATTGTTACGTACAAAACCGATCAGGCTGGCACCTATCACGGCATCGCCTATGAAAAAGCCGAATTCGCCGTTAACGGTGAAGAAGCTGATGTGAAGGGCTTTGAACTGGCCTATTCTCAGGCCATGTCCTTCCTGCCTTCGCCATGGGATGGCCTGCTGGTCAATGTCAACTACACCTATACCGATGCCGAAGGCGACATCCTGATCAACGAAACCGATACGCGCTCCATCGCCCTCCCGAACTCGGCAAAGCACACCGCCAACTTCGTACTGGGCTATGAAAAGGGCCCGCTGTCACTGCGTGCGGCTGCCTCTTATCGCTCAAGCTATCTTGACGAACTTGGCGAACTGGATGACGCCGCGACAGACCGTTATATTCGTCCGCATACTCAGGTCGATCTGTCGGCCAAGTATCGGGTGAACAAAAACCTGCGCCTGTTCGGGGAACTGGTGAACCTCAATAACGCGACCTATACAGCCTATAATAACGTCGGTGACCGCAAGCGCCTGCTGCAATACGAAGAATATAGCTGGACCGCCAAGTTCGGCGTGAAATTCAACTACTAATCTGTATTGAACTATGGTGGGGGCAGCATTCTGGTACGACAGGATGGCTGTCCCTTTTTCCTGAAAGGGATGTTTATGAAGTTGCTTAAAACCCTTCTGTGCACCGCCGCCCTGAGCGTTATGGCCGCGCCTGTGTTTGCGGATGACCTGCCGCCGCTGGAGGTGCCGCGCACCGCTGGTCTACCCTATGCCGTGAAGTCCATTCCTGATCGCGTTGTCCTGACCGCAGGGGCCAATCCGTCAACGGAAATGGCCGTGTCTTTCCGCACCGACAGCCAGCAGCGCACCGCCGAGGCCCAGATCACCGTGGCCGTTGATGGGCCGACGCTGGAGCATCAGGCGCAGACCGTCACGGGTGTCACCACCTATTTCCCGTCCTCCAACGGTCTGGCGCACTATCATCAGGTGCGCTTCACCGGCCTTAAGCCCGACACTGTCTATGCCTATCGCGTTAAGGGCCACGCCGGTTACAGCGAGTGGCACCAGTTCAAAACGGCGGCTGCCGAAGACAAGCCCTTCCGCTTCCTCTATCTGGGGGACACCCAGAACGGCATCCTGACCTTTGCCTCACGCGTCATCCGTCAAGGCTTCCATGAGGGCAAGATTTCGCTGGTGGTTCATGCCGGAGATCTGGTGGCCCAGCGTGACGACCTTGATCACGACGATGAATGGGGCGAGTGGACGCAGGCCGGCAGCTATAATTACGCCATGGTGCCGCAGCTTCCGGCCACCGGAAACCATGAATATGCCGACCTGATCCTGCCCGATGGTGAAGAATCGCGCATCCTCGGTCCGCACTGGCCGGTACAGTTTGCCCTGCCCGCCAACGGCGCGGAAACCATCAAGGAAACCACCTATTTCGTCGATTATCAGGGCGTGCGTTTCATCATTCTGGATGGCACGGCTGCGCTTGATCTCGGCAAGCTGGACACCCAGACCCAGTGGCTTGAGCAGACTCTTGCCTCAAGTCAGGCCAACTGGAATGTCGTTCTGTTCCATCAGCCGATCTTTACCTGCGCGCGTCCGAACGACACGCCGGTGCTGAAGGCCGCCTGGAAGCCCGTGTTCGACAAGCATAAGGTCGATCTGGTGCTGCAAGGTCACGACCACTGCTATAGCCGTCTGTCGTCCGAAGCCGGTAAGGCCGCCGGTCTCACCGCCCGCAAGCGTGGCGAAGCGCAAGGCCCTGTCTATCTGGTCTCCGTCGCCGGTTCCAAGATGTATGGCCTGAACGATCGCGCAGGCCGCCAGCCCGACAAAGTTGCCGAAGCCACCGAGCTTTATCAGATCGTTGATGTGTCGAAGCAGAAGATCGCTTTCCGCACCTATACGGCGACCGGCAAGCTCTATGACGGCTTTGACCTTGAGCGTCAGCGCAATGGCACCAACCGTCTGGTGGAGTTGAAAGAACCCACCCTGATGACTCGTAAATGCGATGGCACAGTCGGCCCCGACGGCGGCCCCTGTGTCGCTGATCCCAAGGACTAGCAGGGCCGCAGGCCCTGCACCCGGTTGACCCGAGGTGTGTGGCAAGGTCCATAATGATAAACCCCGTCAGTGTTGTAACTGGCGGGGTTTTATTTTGTCTTCCGTCCCATACGTTTGTGACGCGCAGAGATTACCCCTCCGTCTTTTTTAGCTGACGCTAAAAAATCCACCTCCCCATCGCTGCGCGACAGGGAGGAGAAAAAGAAAACCCCCGCTGGTTTAACACCAGCGGGGGTTTCTTATT
>JBCEBX010000235.1:0-3581 GCA_039206455.1 Asticcacaulis sp. | reverse complement strand
CATGCTTGATGACAGGTTAAACCTTGGTAACAAGGTTGATTTTTTCTTAAAATCTTCTGACGCCGCCTTGCCGGAATGGCGCGTGGCGCGCGATAAGGTCAGCTATCCCGACGCGGTGGCCCTTATGGAGGCACGCGTTGAGGCCATCCACAAAGGCGAAGCACCGGAACTGATCTGGCTGGTTGAGCATCCGCCGCTCTATACGGCGGGACTATCGGCCAAGCGTGAGGATTTGCTGGAGCCTGAGCGATTCGACGTGTTTGAGAGCGCGCGCGGCGGGCAATTCACCTATCACGGGCCGGGTCAGCGGGTTGTGTATCTGATGCTTGATCTCAATCGCCGCACAAAGGATGTGCGGGCCTTCGTACAGGCACTTGAGGGGTGGATCATTGACACCCTGTCAGCCTTTAATGTCGAAGGCCATATTCGTGACGGTCGTGTCGGCGTATGGGTCGAGCGTCGTGATCGCGGCATCATCCCCCCACCGGAAGACAAGATTGCCGCCATTGGCATCAAGCTCAGGCGCTGGGTCAGCTTTCACGGCATAAGCCTTAATGTCGAACCCGATCTCAGCCATTTCTCAGGCATCGTCCCGTGCGGCATCTCTGAGCACGGGGTCACCAGCCTTGTGGATATGGGCTTGCCGGTGACAATGGATGAGGTGGATTACGCCCTGAAACAAAGCTTTGTGGCCCGTTTCGGGCCAGTATCAGAAGCTTAAATCGTTTCCGGCACGATCTCAGGACGCAACGGCGGGCCATAGCGGTTAAAGCCGCGCTCACCGGGCATAAGCACCAGATCAACAAACGCCCACAACAGCACGGCCACGCCCAGAGCGTCCGACACCGTCGACGGCACCGGCCAGACCATGATGAAGGCCACGAGAATCACGGCTGACCACCAGCCGGAACGTCCGCGGTCATGCAGGCGCTTCGACAGCACATTGGCGGCGACATAGAACAGGAACGGATAGACAATCCAGAAGGTCAGAAGCCTGAGGGCATCGACGGCAACGGCCTCATAAAGCCAGACCGCCAGCAACAGCAGAACCAGCGCAATAATAAACGGCGTCTGGCGTATGCGCCCGTGCGACGAAAAAAACAGTTCGTTCCAGTCAATTTTCTGACTCATCCAAACCCCGTACAAAAATGGCGCGCATAACAAAAAAACGGCGCAGACACCGCCTGCACCGTTTTTCGATTAACATTCCCCCCCGTTTTATAGAAGCCCTTTTTGAAGGTCTTACTGTGTCAGGCGGGTCTTTTTCATGGTGTTGAAAACATCCAGCAAGGCCTGACCTAACTGATCCGCGCTTTTGAGATCATAGAAATATTCCGGCCTTGAGGCACATTCGCGCAGCAGTTTGGTATTGCCTTCCATCACGCGAACAACAAAGACGGTAATGCCCTGCGCCCGTGCCGTTTCGCAGGCAAGCTTGGTACGGGCATCGATCTTCGCAGTACTGCCGCCACTCCGTGATTCCCAACGGTTTTCCGTGTTTTCCCCGTCGGTGACGAGGATCATGTATTTCAGGGTTTCTTCATCCTTGAAATTGACGCCTTCGCTATAGGGCATATTGCGGGAAAGGACTTCCATGCCCCACTGCACACCAATGGAGATATTGGTATAGCCATCCGATTGCAGGGAATTCACATGATCACTTACGCTTTTTATGTCTTCGGTCAGTCCCATAATCGGTTTCAGCTTGGTATCGCCAGCATCCTTACAGGCGCGCGCCGGATAGCGGGTCGCCGCCACACCAACTGTCGGTGAGGCCTCGGACACATCATAAGGCTGCTCACGATCAGAAACACACCCTATCCAGGCCGACTGATTGGCCGATATGGCAGGGAATGGCGCTTTGGCCAGCGTAGCATCATAGCCCGTGCTATTGTCAGCCTTAACAGCGACATTGGACGACGATATCTGAGTGAAACTACTGGGATTTGAGTTGTAATCGTTAAGATTACTTTTGGTGACCACCGACCCCGCATCTTCAGTTACGGTACGCGTACCGTTCTGAACACGCTCGGTACGGTTATAGGTATAGATCTTGTAGTTCTTACCCGATTTCTCGTTGGCCTTGACGATCACATAGTAGTCTGTACGCGAACCGTTTTTAACTTCACGCGTAAAAAAGCGCGCCGTGCTTTTACAGCTCGAAACATTGCTGGCATCATCACAAACCTCTGCCAGGGCCCGGTGCATTGATTCACAATAGTTATCACTGAGGTTCGTGCAACTGGCGCTCACCTGACCGTAATCAATATAGCTCAGATTAGTTGCCGGTGCGATTTTCACCTGTGTGCTGAAGGGGACGACCGCGACTTTGGTGCCGCTGGTATTGGTGCCTTTTTCGCTCAGCATACCCGCCAGAACCGTACCAATACTGGATTTCAGATTGGTCATGCGGTTATTGTTGGCCATCGAGCCAGTCGTATCGAGCACCAGTACGATTTCGGATTTACGCAGTTGCGCCTGCGCTTTGGATACCACTGTAACCGGCAAGCCTTCGCCCATACCGATCAGCCCCAGAAACAAAGGCGTCACAACGGCATGGGTCGTATAGGTAATATCCGTCCGGTTACCCGTAGTGGTTTTTGTCAGTTCCGTTTTGGTGATTTCCACATGGGCACGGCTTTTTTGCTCACTCAGAAAAGTGGTGTGGAAGACGTGATTGGCGGCGGCCTCCTGCTCTGTCTGAGAGGCTCTCGGCATGGCCGTGGCCCGCAGCACCGCGGCATCGGCAGCGTCCTGAATATGACTACGTTCGGTCTGAACACGGGCGAAGTCAATGCCGCCCCCTGCCGCCGCACAGACCACCATTGCCGACAGGCCAAATATAAGCGCCGCATTGCCCCGCTGTTCTGCCTTCAGCGCACCATAGCCTTCGTTAAGCCGCGTCAAAAAGCCGGAGAACTGCTTTTTTCCCATTCCATCATGCCTTCTTATTGCGCCGATCAGCTTTGCTTTTGGCAAAGATAATGGGACAATTGCCGTCATTTAACGCACACACAGCAAAAACAGGGCCAGCATTTCCCTGATAAATCAGGGATTTGCTCACCATAAATCCAGCCTGAAAAGCTATATTCAGGCCTTTGTCTGAACTCAGAGGGAATACCCGCCGTCACAATCTATAAACCTGCGGGCTTAATTTTTGAAAAAAAGGCGTGGTTAACAGATCTCACGCCTTATGGCTTACCAGTTATCGGTCTGATCCAGCAGTTCAAGCTCAAGGCAAATGCGGCGGATATCGGCGCTTAAGGGGGCCTCAAGCTGCATATTGCCGCCGTCAGGATGCGGGAAGGCAAAGCCACGCGCATGCAGCAGAAGACGCGGTATGGCCATCCCCCCCAGTGACAAGGCTCCGCCGTAACGTACATCACCGGCAATCGGGCTTCCGAGATGTGCCATATGCACCCGAATCTGGTGCATACGTCCCGTAAAAGGCTCACAGAGCACCAGTGCCGCCTCAGGGGTACGTTTCAGCACACGGTAGTCCGTGCGTGCCGTCAAGGCGTCAGGATGATCGGCCTGACAGACGCGGCTATAGGCTTCACGCCCCTCTTCCTCACGCCGCA
>JBCEBX010000234.1:2298-3586 GCA_039206455.1 Asticcacaulis sp. | reverse complement strand
GCCCTGACCGGTTCTCCGTTAAGCCAGGCCCCGCCCCCCAGAGCAGCGCTGTACATTTCCTGTGCATCCGGCGCGTAGACGACCGCGGCCACCGGCCTGTGATCGCGCACCAACGCCAGCGCAATGGTCCAGTAAGGACTGCCCTTCGAAAAGCCGATGGTGCCGTCAATCGGATCGAGCACAAACAGATTATCGCGCTTAAGACGATCAGTGGTATCGGGGCTTTCCTCACTTTGCCAGCCATAGTCTGGCCGTGCCTCAAGCAAGGCTTCCTTCAGCCACAGATTAACCTCAAGATCGGCATTGGTAACGATTGACCCGTCCGACTTATAGCTGATGATCAGGCCCTGAGCCTTAAGATGTTGCGCCAGTGCCCCTGCCCGTCGCGCCTTATCCACCAGCAGAGCCAGTTCGGCATTCAGGTCATATTCGGGCGCGTAAGCCATCCTATTTCCCCCCAAGGCTAAGGCTATCGACCAGAATAGACGGCGTATCGAGCGTGCCACGTATCTCAAGATCGCTCAGGGGTTCAAGGCGGCTGAAAATATCAATTAGATTGCCCGCCACCGTCAGTTCATTGACCGGATACTGTACTTCGCCGTTCTCGAACCAGAAGCCTGAGGCACCGGCAGACCAGTCGCCAGTGTCACCATTAACGCTGGGGCCAAACATCGAGGTAATGATGACGCCCTTGCCTGCGGCGGCCTGAGCTTCGGCAAGTGACCGCTTGCCCGCCTCAAGCACCACATTATGCGCCGATACCCCTGCCGGATTAGCCAGTGATCGCGAAGCATGCCCGGTGGAGACCATCCCCAACTGGCGGGCGCTGGCTGTGTTGAGCAGCCAGGTCGTCAGCACCCCGTTTTCAATCAGATGTCTGACGGAGGCGGCCACCCCTTCATCGTCATAATAGCCGGAGCCCAGACCCCGTACCCGCAGTGGATCATCGATGATATTGATTTGTGAACCGAATACAGCCTGCCCCAGACGGTCTTTCAGATAGCTGGAGCCACGCGCCACCGATGGGCCGGAAATGGCCCCGAGAAACAGCCCGATCAGTGATTTAGCCGAACGGGCCTCAAAAATAACCGGTGCCTTCTGTGAGTCGATCTTACGTGCCCCCAGCGCTTTCAGGGTGCGCTCGCCCGCAATGCGTCCGGTGTCTTCCGGAGACGGCAAATCAGTATAATGACGGGTTGAGCGCCCCTCACCGTCACGCTCCATACCGCCATTGGCATCGGTGGCGATCAAACGCGCCGACTGGAAAAACAGGCTTGAGGCCTGCGCC
>JBCEBX010000234.1:0-2288 GCA_039206455.1 Asticcacaulis sp. | reverse complement strand
GTACCAGCGTGACTGCACCCGTCCGGCACTGGCGCTATCGCTTTGCAGGGCCTGATCAAGCGCTACGCCGGCGGCTTCAGCACTTAAGGCGCGGTCTTTCAGGGTTTCAGCGTTCAGTTCTGTCGGGTCGAAAATATCGAGACCATCGGTATGGCCGCTATAGAGCAAAGCCTTATCGGCCAGACCGGTATAGGCGTCATCCGGCGCAATTCTGGCCATGGCGACACAGCGCTCCACCAAACGCTCTAGCGTGCGTGGTGAAAATTCGGATACCGACACCACTGCCTGTTTCTGACCGACAAAGACCCGCAAGCCCAGATCAGACGTCTCATCGCTTTCGATGGTTTCCACCGCACCCTTGCGCACGCCTATGCTCAAAGACCGGCTTTCGCCAAACACGGCTTCGGCAGCATCGGCACCGGCTTTGCGCGCGGCATCAATGAGTTGTCCGGTCAGGTCAGCCGGAGATGGGCGTGAAGATGAGGCGGGGGTGTTATTTTGCGTCTGCAGCATAAACTCTATGTAGGCCCCGCTTGCCCGACAAGGCAAGTCTCATCCGCAACAAAATTACATCGCACTTCTGCCTGCCGTAAAGTTATCAGATCGGATTAGCATAATATTCATGGCTTTCTTTTATGCCTAAGGCAGAAACCTATTCTTTTCAGGCCCTTTGTATGCGTAGCCGTTCTGTCTTTTCAGCCCTGCTTCCCCCCTCCACAGACGGTTGGCTCAGCAGAACCTTTAGCATTAATGTCGCCCCTGAAGACGCGGTCGAATTCGACCGTCAAAGCGTCATAGCGATCCGCCCGTTTGTGCGCGCCGCCAGCCTGTGCCTTACGCTCTACTATGCCATTGTCTCTGTGGTGAACCTGATCTGGGAAGATGGCATTTCGTTCTGGATACTAAATGGCCTCAGCATACCGGCGACCGTAATCAGCGCCCTGCTTTACCCCTATATCCAAAAGGCAAACTCGGCTCAGAAACTGCAGATTGCGTCCTTAATTCTGACCATACTTATGTATGCCAATGCTTTGGGGAACCAGATCGTTTATTACGAAGCCCCAAGTCTGGTATATTTCGTCCTGATCCTTATTGTCTATGCGGTCATGTCCCCCAACCTTAAGGGCTTCGTGCCCTGTGCTCTGATATCCATAGGCACTATGCTGGTGCTGGCGGCGCAGGACAGCGTGAACATGCTGCATCAGTTCCTGTGGATTGCTCTGGCCGGGACCATAGCCTCTCTCGCTCTGGCTACCACCATGCGTATGAATCTGCTCAAAAGCGTTCATGCGCGTCTGATTGCTGAAAAAATGGCCCGGCATGACGCCCTGACCGGCCTGCCCAATCGCCGCCAGTTCTTTGATGAACTGAACCGCAGGATACGCAAGAAAAACCCGTTCGATCTGGTGGTCATCGATCTTGATGGCTTCAAACCGGTCAATGACGTCTACGGTCACGCCACGGGCGATCTGTTACTGATCGAGGTCGGGCAGAGACTTCAGCACATTTGCGCGGAACAGGGGCTGGTTGCACGATTGGGCGGGGATGAATTTGCCTTTATCCTTAATCCTCACGATTCTGATGCGAGCCTGCATCAATTCGCCAGTCAGCTATGTGACACCCTGCGCGAAACCTATGCCCTGAACGGCGGCATACAGGCGCGTATTTCAGCATCTGCCGGGTATCTGCATGCTGACCCGTCCAAAGGCCATTCCGGCTCACAGCTTCTGGAGCGAGCTGATTATGCGCTCTATTATGCCAAGCAGAATTTACGCGGCGCACCGGTGTTATTCACCGAACGCCACGAAGCCGAAATGCGTGATTTCAGCCTGATCGACCAGACCCTGCGCGCTTGCGATCTTGAGGCTGAGCTCTATGTCGTTTTCCAACCGCAATATGATCTGGTCAGGCAGAAGACAATCGGTTTCGAGGCGCTGGCGCGTTGGCAAAACCCAAAGCTCGGTGAGGTTTCGCCCGATGTTTTTATTCGCGCCGCCGAACGCTCCGGCCTTATCAGTGATATAACTCAGCGGCTTTTACATAAGGCCTTTGCCGCCGTTCAGGACTGGCCGGAAGATGTCAGCATCTCATTTAACCTGTCGACGCGCGACCTGCGCTCTGCCCGCAGCATTACCCGCATCTGCCAGGCGGTTACCCAAAGCGGCATCGCGCCGCGTCGCATTGAGTTCGAGATCACCGAAACGGTTATGCTGACCGATTTTGAACCGGCTTTGGAAGCGGTCAATCGCCTCAAGGACGAATTGGGCTCGACGCTCGCCAACGATCTC
>JBCEBX010000233.1:0-3596 GCA_039206455.1 Asticcacaulis sp. | reverse complement strand
GGTCAGATGACGGCGGTATGTTGGTCGAGATCGAAGGCGTGGGCAGGGACGGTCAGCGGTTAAGGCGTGATTGGCATATCATTGCGCGTGACGGGGATGGGCCGCAGATACCCTGTGTGCCGGCGATCTTGCTGGGGAAACGGTTATATGAGGGGGATGAGCGTCTTAAGGCGGGGGCGTACAGTAGTCTGGGGTTGGTGCGGCTGGGGGATTATCTGGCGGCGCTGGAGGGGTTTGCCATTGAGGCGAGTTTTAAGGAAGATACCCCACCACCCCTTTGCTTACGCAAAGCGGTCCCCCTCCCCACACCTTCGGTGTAGGGAGGAGAGGAGCGGACATTGTTTGGGGTTGCCAAATGAGGGGAAGGGGTGAATGTTTCGGTCAAAGTGATTTTGACAAGGATATATTATGCGCAAGTCCCTGCTTCTGGTTTCGGTCATGTCATTAGGTGTCGCGGGAGTGGCGCAGGCGGATGAGCGTCAGTGTCTGGATGCCCATTGTTTTACTCAGAGCGTACCGGCGATTGAGGGACTGATCAGCGGCGGGGACACAGCGTCAGGAACAGAAGCCCCGTCGTTCGGAACCTGGGGCTTTGATCTCAGTGGCATGGACTTAAACGTCGCGCCGGGGGATGATTTTTTCCGCTATGCCAATGGCAAGGCGGTCGAGCGGATTGTTATCCCTGATGATCGCACCTCCTATGGCAGTTTTCTGGCGCTGAGAAATCTGTCGGAGAACCGGTTGCAGGCCATTGTCGGGGAACTGGCGGGGCGCAGTGACATTACGGGCGATGAGAAGAAGATCGCCGATCTTTATGCGTCGATGGTCGATGTCGAGCGGCGCAATGCGTTGGGGGTGACGCCGCTGAGGCCTTCACTGGCGCGGATTGCGGCTATTTCGGATAAGACGGAGATGGCGCGTTATATGGGCGAGAGCGCGGCCTTTTTCGGCGGGTCAGTGTTCAGTCCCTATGTCTGGGATGACGCCAAGAATCCGCAAATCTATGCGCTCTATCTGTTTCAGGCGGGCCTGAGCCTGCCGGATCGCGACTATTATATTGCCGATAGCTTCAAGGAAAAGCTGGCGCTCTATGAGGTCTATGTCGCGGATGTGTTGCGCCTGATCGGGCATGAGGCACCGGAGGCGGCGGCAAAAGCGATTGTCGCCTTTGAGACGGAAATCGCACAGGTCAGCTGGTCGCGCATCGAGAGCCGTGATGACGACAAGACCTATAACCCGATGACGATGGCCGAGTTGACGGCCTATGCGCCCGGATTTGACTGGGCGGGATTCCTGAAGGGGGCGCGGGTAGATAAGGCGCAGAAAATTATTGTGGCGCAGAATACGGCCTTTCCGAAGATCGCAAAGATCTATGCCGATACGCCGCTGGAGACGCTGAAGAGCTGGCAGGCCTTCAAGACGGCGGATCAGGCCGCACCTTATTTGTCGGAAGCGGTGGCTGAGCGGCACTGGCAGTTCCGGTCGCGTGACTTAAGCGGGGCCGTGGCGCAGCGGCCGCTTGAGAAACGCGGCATTGCGGTGGCGGAGACCTATCTGGGGGAAGCTTTGGGGCAGGCCTATGTCGCGCGTTATTTTCCGGCAGAGTCCAAGGTGCAGATGGACGCGCTGGTGCGTAACCTGAAAGTCGCTATGGGGCGGCGCATTGACGGACTTGAGTGGATGAGCGCCGACACCAAGCTTAAGGCGCATGAGAAGCTGGCGAAGTTTGGTGTCAAGATCGGTTATCCGGACAAGTGGAAGGATTATGCGGCATTCGAGGTCGTGGCCGGTGATCTGTTCGGCAATGTCGAGCGCGGCAACGCCTTTGGCTGGAACGAGCACGTCGAGCGCCTTGATCAGCCGGTGGATCGCAGCGAATGGAGCATGACACCGCAGACGGTGAATGCCTATTATTCCCCGACGCGTAACGAGATCGTTTTCCCTGCGGCGATTTTGCAGGCACCGTTTTTTGATCCTGAGGCTGATCCGGCGGTCAATTATGGCGCGATTGGCGGGGTAATCGGGCATGAGATCACGCACGGTTTTGATGATCAGGGGCGCAAATCCGATGGCGATGGGCATTTGCGCGACTGGTGGACGGCAGAGGATGCCGAAAAGTTTGAGGCGCGGGCCGGACAGTTAGCGGCGCAATATGGCACCTATGAACCCTTACCCGGAGCGAAGGTACAGGGCGGGCTGACTATTGGGGAGAATATCGCTGATTTAGGCGGGATATTGCTGGGGCTTGAGGCCTATCGCTTATCGCACAGTGAGGCACCGGTGCTGGATGGCTTTACCGGTACTCAGCGGGTGTTTTTGGGCTGGGCGCAGGTCTGGGCCAGCAAGTATCGCGATGATGCCTTGAGGCAGCATGTGGTGTCTGCGCCGCATTCGCCGCCACAATTTCGCGTGATCGGCCCCATGCGGAACATAGATGACTGGTATAAGGCCTTTGGGGTGACGTCGGGGACATATTATCTCAAGCCCGAAGAACGGGTGAAAATCTGGTAGGTGCCCTATGAGCGATATGATTGATAATGCTGATGAAAGCCGCTTTGAACTGCATGTGGATTCGCATGTGGCCTATGCCGATTACCGGCGGCAGGGAAATGATCTCTATATAGATTATGTCTTTGCGCCGGTGCCGTTACGCGGCACGGGGGCTTCGGGGCGGTTGATGGCGGATATTCAGCAACTGGCGGTGGCGCAGGGGCTTAAGATCATACCGATCTGTGGCTATGCCGCCACGTGGCTCAGGCGACATGCCCCAAAAACCTGACCCAAGGTTTACAGGCAGGGCCTGTCTTTCTAAAGTCGTTACAAACGTACTTAAATGACCGAGGACATATTCTATGGGACAGATGATCGAGATTACCCGACCCGATGGCGGAACGCTTTCCGCGTGGTGTTCGGGGATCGATCCGGCGCGTCCGAGTGTCATTGTCTTGCAGGAATGGTGGGGGCTGAATGATCACATTAAGGCGATTGTCGATCGTTTCGATGCCGAGGGGTTTAATGCACTGGCGCCTGACCTTTATCACGGGCGGGTGACGAAAGATGCCGATGAGGCGAGCCACCTGATGAACGGGCTCAATTTCGCGGGCGCGGTACATCAGGATATTGCGGCGGCGCGCGATTACCTTAAGGGGATCAATGCCCATGTGGCGGTGATGGGCTTTTGTATGGGGGGCGTGCTGAGTATTGTGTCGGCGGCGAAGCTTGAGGGCTTTGCGGCGGCGGTGTCATTTTATGGGGTGCCGCCGAAGGATGTGGCTGATCCGGCCGACATCACCATTCCATTTCAGGCGCATTTTGGCACCAAGGATGACTGGATCACACCGGAAGTCGCTGCACAGCTTGAGGCCGATATGACGGCCGCGGGGCGGTCACCGGAGCTGCATCATTATGAGGCGGATCATGCCTTTTTTAATAAGACGCGGCCTGAAGTCTATGATGCCGAGGCGGCGGAACTGGCGTGGGAGCGGACGATAGATTTCCTCAGGGATAGTATCTGAGGGGATTGAGAGACATCGTTCGGGAAGTGCCCCCTCCGTCGCTGGCCAAAATTAAAGAATTTTCGCCGCGACACCTCCCCC
>JBCEBX010000232.1:0-3604 GCA_039206455.1 Asticcacaulis sp. | reverse complement strand
CATCAGGGCCGAGCGGATCAGGCTGTCCATATCGGCAATATCCCTGACCATTGACGCGCGGTTGGCTTCGGGGAGGGTTTCAACCCTGAGCCTGAGCTTGGCCAGCGGCGTTTTAAGGTCATGCGCAATGGCTGCAATGACAGCGGTGCGGTTTTCCATCTGCTTGCGAATGCGTAGCTGCATGGCATTGAGCGCTTCGGCAGCGGCCCTGACTTCTGACGGGCCTTCGGGCGTCAGAGGACGGGCGTGGGCCGTAAAGTTAATCTGCGCCGCCCCTCTGGCCAGTGTCGTAATAGGACGGGTGAGGCGCTGCGACAACAGCCAGGCCACAGGCGTAATAATCATCGCCGTCAGCGCAAAGCCAAGCAGCAGATTTATCTGCCAGGGCTCCAGCCAGGGTTTTGGCCGGATCAGGCTGCGATACTGGCCATCCGGCATTTTCCACGCTGCATAAAAGGCGGGGAAGGTAATCTGCTGCTTGAGGTTTTCCGGCAGGGTATGCAAAGGCGCGCCAGAATGGCCCCCTGACCTTTGACGCGATGCGGGCGCATGCGCTGTGCCGGTCGTTGCTTCATTAGTATGTGCGATAACCGGCGGTGTCGGCGGGCGCGAGGGGCGACGGCCATAGGGGCCATAGAACTGAGGCCGGTCATCAACCCACACATCCTCAATCGGCACGTTCAGCGCCCGTGCCAGCCGTTCACGCAAAAAAATCTCATAGGGCCTGAGAATAGGCTCGCCCTTATCATCGCGCCGCATTTCAGGGATAAAGCCCGGCAGATCGCTGCCTGTTTCGGTTTTCAAGGTGCGCCCGTTACTTAGGCGGGTTTCACCGGTCATAAGCGCCTTAGCCGCCTCCGCCAGCGTATAGCCTGCCGGACGCGGCTGGGGTGCCAGCAACACGACCGCCGTATTAATCGCCAGTGCCGTGATCAGCACAAACAGGCTTAAGGACAAGACCTGCCAGAAGATGGACGGGCGCGTTTTCATCTATTTGAGGGGCCTGAACATATAGCCTATGCCACGTATGGTACGGATGATTTCATCCTGTGTGTCATCGTTCAGCTTGCGCCGCAAACGCGATATCTGCACATCAATGGCCCGATCATAGTTTTCCGAGTTCGCCCCGTGCAGGAAATCAAGAATCTGATCACGGCTCAGGGCACGCCCCGGCCGGTCAAGAAACACGCGCAGCAATTCAAACTCGGTATTCGATAAGGCCACCTGTACACCGTCAGGGCGGATCAGCAGGCGCTTGAGGTTATCAAGCTGCCAGCCAAAGAATTGCGTCAGTGCCGAATGTTCGCTCCGGTGCTTGTCGGCGCGTCTGAGAACCGCCCGTATGCGGGCCAGCAATTCGCGTGGATGAAACGGCTTGCCGAGATAATCATCGGCCCCAAGCTCAAGGCCGACAATCCGGTCTACCTCTTCGCCACGGGCGCTGACCATGATGACCGGCGGGCCACCCTGCGTAATCAGGCGCTTGCATATCGACAGGCCATCTTCGCCGGGCATCATGAAATCGAGAATAATCAGGTCGATGGATTTCGCGCCCAAAGCCGCGTCCATTTCCTGCCCATTGGCCGCTTCGGACACGACATAGCCATTCTGACTGAGGAAGGAACTAATCAGTTCGCGCAGATCGGGATCGTCATCGACCACCAGAATATGCAGGGGCGTTTCAGCAGCAGGCGCGGAAAGGGACATGGGGCAACTACACTTTGACTGTCTTTGACACATTATACATCCAATCCGCGCAATTGAATGTCAGATATGTAATATGCGCAAAGTTTAGCTTAGCTGTTTCCCAACAGGGCTTCTGCCTCTGCGGTGGAAAGCAGCCGCCATTGTCCGGCCTTTAGCGTCCCCAGCCCCAGATCACCCACATGCGACCGGTGCAGGGTCTCAACATGATTACCGACAGCGGCGAACATGCGCCGTACCTGATGATAGCGGCCTTCATGCAGGGTCAGGCGTGCGGTCTTCTCACCGGTCTGTTCCATCTCAGCCGGTTTAAGCGGTGTGGTTTCCGACTCTAAAAGCAACGCCCCTGAGGCAAAAATCGCCGCTTCATGGCCTTCGATGGGGCGGGCCAGCGTCACCTCATAGACCTTGGGGACGTGGTTTTTCGGCGAAATGATCTTGTGCAGATATTGCCCGTCATCGGTAAAAAGCAACAGGCCGGACGTATCGGCATCCAACCGCCCAACGCTCGACAGGGCCGGCTTGCGCTCCGAAAAGCGCGGCGGCAGCAATTCATACACCAGTTGCCCGCGATCCTTGGTCGAACAGACATAGCCCGTCGGCTTATGCAGCATCAGCACCATGCCCTGCGCCGGATCAAGCGGCTTACCCTTATAGAGCAGTTGTTCATGCGCAACGTCAGAATTATCCGTCAGACGATTACCTTCAGCATCGGTAAATACGCCCATGCGCAATAGCTTCTGCACATCCTTGCGGCTGCCGTAGCCCAGATTGGCCAGATGCCGGATCAGCCTCATTTGATGCCCCGATAGACCTTATAGGCCCCGTCATCGGCCAGCAGGGTGACGGTTTTAAACGCGGCCTTGAGCGTGGCCTCATAGGGCAGGTGGCGGTTGGCGACCATATAAAGTGATCCGCCAATCTTCAGATGGCTGGCGGCGGTACGGATGAAGCTCTGACCCAGCGCGTGATTGTCGGCGCGTGACGTATGAAACGGCGGGTTCGAGATAATGAAGTCATAGGTGGCATTAAGCCCCTTGCTGACATTGGCCCACAGGCTCTGGCTGCGTTCACCAAAAGTCTTAAGGTTAAGGTCGCTGGCCTCAATGGCGCGCTGCTCGGCTTCATAGACATCGATGCGCGTAATTTCAGGATAACGACTTAAGGCCTCGTGCGTCAGATAACCGAAACCGGCCCCGAGATCAGCGCCTACGCCCTTAAGCTCAGGCAGGTGCTTCATCAGCAGTTGCGATCCGGCATCAAGACGATCCCAGGCAAACAGGCCCGGACGGCTGACAAAACGTCCGTCCACCACGGGACGCAAGCGGTCAAGCCCGGCCCAATCGGCCTGAAGCGCCTGATCGGTCTGTTCGCCCACAACGGCCCACATCACGCGGCACTTATGCTTCGACAAGCTGTGGACAGGGCCGCACAGCTGCTTCAGATCGCCCTCAAGCGTTTTGGCCCCTTCGGTATTGGCGGCGGCGGTGATGATCAGGCCACCCTTTGCGGTCGCGGCCACAGCGCGGGCCAGAAGCGCGCGGGCTTCGTCACGCTGGCGCGGCGGCAGAACAAAACTCACCGGATAGAGCGCTTTGTCCTCAGGCGCGCGCAGGGCATAACCGGCCTTAGTCAGGGCATCGACATCGGGCTTGAAGCTCTGGTCACACACCAGACGCGTGGTCTCAACCTGACTCAGGGCCGGACTGGGGCGCGCCCTCAGAAACAGGGCCGGTTGCCCTTCGGGCCAGTCTATCTGCCCCTGCGCAAACGGCAGAAACAGGGTTGCGGATACGGGGTCATCTGTGAAAAAATCGCTCATTATCGGGGCGTAGGATAAGGCGGGCCAAAACACAAGGGATTTGCATCAGGCACAAAAAAACGCAGGCCGTTTGACCTG
>JBCEBX010000231.1:415-3609 GCA_039206455.1 Asticcacaulis sp. | reverse complement strand
GTTATATCTATTCGCAACGACGTTTATCCTTATATTCACGGTCAACACCCACTCCGACACGTGAAAGGAGATCGACATGATTGATCCTCGCCCGTTTGAAAGCCTTTATAACGCCAATCATGGCTGGCTGAATGCCCGCCACCATTTTTCCTTTGCCGACTACCATGATGCCAACCGTATGGGTTGGGGATCGATCCGCGTCTGGAACGATGATGAAATCGCCGCCGGTGCCGGTTTCCCGCCGCACCCGCATTCAGACATGGAAATCATCACCTATGTCCGCGAAGGTGCCATCACCCATCAGGACAGCCTTGGCAATCAGGGCCGCACCGAAGCCGGTGACGTTCAGGTCATGTCGGCCGGCACAGGCATCCGTCACGCCGAATATAATGCCGAAGACGTCAAGACGACCCTGTTCCAGATATGGGTCTATCCGGACGCCCGTGGCCACACCCCGCGTTGGGGGGCCAAGCCCTTCCCCAAGACCGATCGTGCGGGCAAGTTCGTTGCCCTGGCTTCCGGTTTTGAAGATGACATCGAAAACGGTGCGCTTCTGATCCATACCCCTGCCCGCCTTCTGGGGGCCACGCTCCTTAAGGGGCAAATGGAAACCTATGCGCCTGAAAAAGGCCGGTATGTCTATCTGGTACTGGCTGCCGGTCGTGTCAGGCTCAATGGTATTGAACTTAAGGCCCGTGACGGGGCCGCCATTACCGATGAAGACCTGATAAGCCTCGAAGCGCTTGAGGACTCGGAAATTCTGCTTCTGGACGCGCACTAAAACGACGCCCTTCAGCAAGGTGGATTATTTCCCTCCGGTATTTATGCCGGAGGGAATCTCCGGTACACATGACCCAACAGTCTGAAAAAAGCCGTTATCTGGCTTCAGCCTGAGACTTCATTTTGTCAGGCCCTGCACATGATCCACTCCCCACACCTGCGCCGTTCATGCCTTGTGATTTCCCTGCTGGGCCTGCCCTTGTTGCTGCAAGGCTGTCTGGCCGCAGCCGCCACCGGTGTCGTGGTCGGCACCGCTGTCGGCGTCACAGGTGCCGTTGTCGGCACAACCGGTAAGGTCGTGGGGGCCGCCATCCCTGACGGCGATGATGACGATGACGACAAAAAGAAAAAGAAATCCAAAAAAGACAAATCGGAGGACTAAGGCCCATGCGTACCTCTCTTGGCTTTGTATGCCTCGGCCTTGCCGCGACCGCCCTTGTGGCCTGTAATCAGACCCCAAAGAAAACCCCGACCCCGCCTGCCCCGCGTATCGATACACTGGCGGGCGTCGATCTTAACGCCAACCTGAGCGTGATTGGCACGGAGCCGTTCTGGGCTCTGACCCTCACGGACGGTCAGGTGACGCTCGAAGGCCCCGACAAGGAGCCAACCACCTGGCCCCGGCATATTTTCCTGATCAGCGAGAATTATGAGGACGGCAGCGAACGCGCCGAACTTCTGACCAATGAGCTGACCCTTATTCTGTCAGACGAGCCCTGCTCGGACGGTATGAGCGATCGCAAATACCCGCTGACCGCCGAAGCGACCATCGGCGATGAGGTGCTCAAAGGCTGCGCCATCGCCACGGCCGAACTGGAAAAATACCGTCCCTGATCTGGCCCTGATCTGGCCCGTGATCTGGCCCTGCTCTGGGCTTCAGGCTATTTTATACCGACTATCTTGTGCGTCTGAACGCTCATGCGCCATTGCGGATTTTTCAGGCAATAGTCGATGACGGCCTGCGTGTGCGCCGCCCGCACCACCGGATTCTGATCCAGCGGGTCTTTCGGTTGCAGATAAAAGCGCTCGAAATCCATATGGACAAATTGCGCCGGATCGACATTCTCCTGCGGCCAGACCAGTTTCAGTTCCTGCCCTGACGTCTGATAAAGCCGGTTCTCACCCTTGGGTGAAACACACAGCCAGTCCACCCCTTCCGGTGCCCTGATCGTGCCGTTGGATTCGACGGCAATAAAATAGCCTGCCGCCTTGACCGCCGAAATCAACTCGGCATCCAGCTGAAGAAACGGCTCCCCGCCGGTAAACACCACCGCCTTACGCGCCGGATCAAGCCCGCCCCACTGCGCGTCCAGCGCCGCCACCACCTCAGCAGCGGAGGCAAACTTGCCGCCATTTTCCCCGTCCGTACCGACAAAATCCGTATCACAGAAGCTACAGGCCGCCGTGGCACGATCCTGTTCGCGCCCGCTCCACAGATTACAACCGGCAAAGCGCGCAAACACCGTCACGCGTCCGGCCTCACCACCCTCACCTTGCAGGGTCAGGAAAATTTCCTTGAGACTATAAACCATGTTTGTCCCGCCACTGCGTAAAACCCTTTGCCCGCAACTCACAGGCCGGACAGGTGCCGCAGCCATAGCCCCAGTCATGACGCTTATCGCGCACCCCCATATAACAGGTATGCGTCTCCTCAAGCATGAGATCGACCAGCGCCTCGCCCCCCAGTTCGTGCGTCATCTCCCAGGTCTCGGCCTTGGTCAGATACATCAGCGGCGTATCAATCACATAGGGCCGTTCAATCCCCAGCCTCAGGACGTTCTCCATCGCCTCAAGCGTATCCTTGCGGCAATCGGGATAACCGGAAAAGTCGGTCTCACACATCCCGCCCACCAGATGATCTATGGCCCGCCGGTCAGCCACCGCCGCCGCATAGACAAAGAACACCAGATTGCGGCCGGGCACGAAGGAATTGGGCAGACCGCGCTCGGACATCTTCATTTCCTGATCACGCGTCAGCGATGACTCGGCCACCGCCCCGAAGCCCTTAAGGTCAACCACATGATCGTCCCCCAGCCTGAGGCGTGCCGGTTCATGCACTTCTCGCAGACGTTCAAGCACCTTAAGCCGCACCTGCATCTCGACATTATGCCGCTGACCGTAGTCAAAGCCCACCGTCTCTACACGATCAAAATGCGCCAGAGCCCACGCCAGACAGGTGGTCGAATCCTGCCCGCCTGAAAACAGCACCAGCGCCGAACGGTCAGCAGGCACATGATCCGGTTGAGACAGGGAGTTAGTCATGGGAAAAACCTTTTCCTCAAAGCATCACAAACGCATAGCACGAAAACGTGTAGATGCGGCTTTTGGCTGATTTTGCAAGGCTTTTAACGCATCCCTCCCGGCATGTCTGACTGATTTTTTTTGACGCCCGCCGCCCCAAGGCGCAATATGTG
>JBCEBX010000231.1:0-405 GCA_039206455.1 Asticcacaulis sp. | reverse complement strand
CCCTATTTTTACTTAAGGCAAACTTTTCCTAAAATTATTTTCAATTCAGAGAGTTGCGTCAAAAAATGCCTCACCTTTCCGACGATATACTCCAGCAACTGGTTGAAACCATCCCTTATATGAAGGCCATAGGCGCAAGCTATCTGGGCCGCGACGCCGAAGGCGTTAGCCTGAAACTACCCTATCGTGAGGACCTGATCGGTGATCCGCATACGCGCGTCATTGCCGGTGGTGTGGTCACCGCCCTGCTTGATCACGGCTGCGGTCTGGCGGTCTGGGACGCGGTAGGTGAATTCAAACCCATAGCCACGATGGATTTGCGTATAGACTATATGCGTCCGGCAACGCCCGAACGTGATCTGATCATCACCGCCCGTTGTTACAAGCTGACCCGCTCCGTAGGCT
>JBCEBX010000230.1:0-3615 GCA_039206455.1 Asticcacaulis sp. | reverse complement strand
CGCAAGCACGTCGAATTCCGCGAAGGCAAGATCAAGTAAGATCGGCCTTTAGCGCTGTTATTTAAAAATCCGCTACGGCTCGCCCGTGGCGGATTTTTTTTATGCTCACCTCTTGACGCGCGCCACATTACGTAACATTTAAAGTTACATGAAAGCCGATAATCGCCTCTCCTCCGTTCTGCATGTGCTGCTGCATATGATTGAGCTTGATGAACCCCTGACGTCAGATGACCTGTCGCAGATGCTGACCTCGCACCCTGTGGTCGTGCGCCGGACACTGGCCGGATTGCGTGAGGCGGGGCTGGTGCGGTCAGAGAAGGGCCACGGCGGTGGCTGGGTCATCGATTGCGATCCGGCGAAGGTCAGTCTTTATGATATCCATCAGGCGCTGGGCGCACCGGCGCTGATTTCCATTGGCCATCGCAATCACAATCCGGCCTGTCTGGTTGAGGCGACGGTCAACAAGGCGCTCGATCAGGCCATCGAGGACGCTGAGGCGCTGCTGATCGCACGTTTCAAAGCCATAAGCCTCGCCGATCTGGGGGCCGGTTTCCATCAGGGGCTTAGTGAACGCGTCGGGCACCTGACACTTGAAGACATGCTGAAAAGACACCCCGCGCCCTCTCCGAAAGGAACATCCGATGTTTGATGCGATTGTTATCGGCGGCAGCTTTGCCGGTATTTCCGCGGCCACATACATGGCCCGCGCCCGCCTTAAGGTGCTGGTGATCGATGGCGGCGAACCCCGCAACCGTTTTGCCACCGCCTCGCATGGCTTTTTGACACAGGACGGATCGTCGCCCTTTGACATGCTGGAGACCGCCCACGCCCAGTTGCGGGCCTATCCGAGCGTCAGCTTTGTGACCGGTTACGCATTAAGGGCCACTCAAACCCCTGAGGGCTTTGCCGTTACAGTGGGTGATGACAGCCTGTATCATGCCCGACGGCTTTTGCTGGCCACCGGTGTTAGGGATATATTGCCCGATATTGAGGGATTTGCCGAGCGCTGGGGGAAGTCCATCGGCCATTGCCCGTATTGTCATGGCTATGAGATCAATCAGGCCCCGATTGCGGTGATGTCAGGTTCCGAAATGGCTGCTCATTACGCGCTTCTGGTGTCGCAATGGGGGCCGGTGACATTACTGACCAATGGGGCGGAAGCGCTGTCACAGGATGACCTTGATCGCTTGCGGAAGGCAAACATTGCGGTCGAGACCGCCCCAGTCAGCCACCTGAAAGGCAATGCCCCTGATCTGTCAGAAGTTGTATTGGCGGACGGCAAGGTGATTGCCGCCAGCGCCATGCTGGCGGCTGTGCGGTTTGAAGCGGCCTCGGATATCGCTGCGCAGTTGGGGTGCACCTATGATGACAGTTTGAACGGGCCGGTATTGCGTGTCGATGATTCGGGCCAGACCACGGTCGCCGGTGTCTATGCCGCCGGTGACATTACCCATATGCGCCATTCGGTGGCTCTGGCGGTTGCCGGTGGCATGGTGGCGGGCACAAGCCTGCATCAGTTGCTGGTGTTTGGTTAGGCGGCGTGCAAGATGACGCGGTTGCGCCCGCCTTGCTTGGCCTCATAGACTGCTTCGTCGGCGCGCTTCAGAAGCCCTTCGGCGGAATCGCCTGTGCCGCTTAAGGTAGACACACCGACCGAGACGGTAATGTTCAGGGCCTGACCGGTGCTGAGGTTAAAGGCAGCTGACGCCACCTGAAGGCGCACGCGCTCGGCAATATGGCGGGCATCCTCGCTATCGGCGCCGGGCATGAGGACGACAAATTCTTCACCGCCCATTCGGCAGGGCATATCAACGGCGCGCACGCTCTGGGTCAGGCGTCGGGAAAATTCCTTAAGCACCTCGTCGCCAGCGTCATGGCCATAGGTGTCATTGACGCGTTTGAAATAGTCGATATCGAGCATCAAAAGTGACAGCGGTTCACCGGCCTTAAGGTGGCGTGGCAGCAGGTTGATAAACTGCATATCCATATAGCGGCGGTTATTCAGCCCCGTCAGCGGATCGGTGACCGACAGCTCCAGGCTGCGGTCAAGACTGTTGCGCAGGTAATCGGCATAGCGTTTACGCCGGATCTGGGTATGGGCGCGGGCAATCAGTTCCTGGGCATCGACCGGACGCGGCAAGGCATCATTGACGCCCAGCTCAAGCGCCTTGAGCAGCACGTCGCGCCCTTCGGGACTATAGACGCCCAGAACCGGCGTCTGACGCGTGGCTTCGGTTGAACGCAGGTGCGCGACAAACCGCAGGGGATCAAAGCTTTTGGCCGTCAGGTTCAGCACCAGAAGATCAACGCGGCCTGAGGCAATTTTCTGTGCCTTTTGAGGATCGCTTTCGTAGGCGCAGCGGTGGGTGCGGCCAAGCTGGCGCAGCATACGCATGCCCTGACGCTCATTGTCGTCAATCACCAGCACATTGCCGACCGCTTCGATCTGGCGTTGCAGTTGGGCGGGGTCGAAAACGCCCGCCTTGCGGCCTGAGACCTCGCGCTGGCGCAGTTCGTCAAACATCAGCTTGAGCCGCACCAGTGCCTTGAGGCGGGCAAAGAGCATCACCTCATCGACGGGCTTATTGAGGAAGTCATCGGCGCCGGCCTCAAGGCCCGACAGGCGGTCATCGCGGCCATCGAGCGCCGTGACCAGAATGACCGGAATGTGGCGGGTTTCAGGATCGCTTTTAAGTTGGCGCGTTACTTCATAGCCATCAAGTTCCGGCATCATGACATCCAGAAGCACGATGTCCGGTTGCTCGGTGCGCGCCAGACGCAGGGCATCGGCCCCGTTATGGGCGACGAGCACCTCATAATATTCCGCCTCAAGTCGCGCCTGTAGCAGGCGGACATTGGCGGGCATATCATCTACAACCAGTACCTTGGCACTCATGGAGTTTTCTACTCTTTGAAGTCAGGCAAATTACCCCAGATACCGGCGCACCGTATCCAGAAAATGTGACACCGATATGGGCTTGGAAATATAGGCCTCACAGCCACCTTCGCGGATGCGTTCCTCGTCACCTTTCATGGCAAAGGCCGTCACGGCCACCACAGGAATGTGCGACAGCTCTTCGTCTTCCTTAAGCCACTTGGTGACCTCAAGGCCCGAAATTTCCGGCAGCTGAATATCCATAAGAATCAGGTCGGGCCGGTGCTTACGCGCCAAGGCCAGCGCCGAAAGCCCCTCACCGGTTTGCAGGGTTTCATAGCCCTGCGCGTCAAGCAGGTCATGAAACAGCTTCATATTCAGTTCGTTGTCCTCAACGATCAGGACTTTTTTCGCACGCATAAGTCTTAAACACCTGTCTGTTTCAAGCCGGGATCATAGCCTGACTGTCTTAAGGTGAGGTGAAGGGGAAGGTAACAAAAGGTAAAAATCACCTATCGACGCCAAGGGCCTGACTGCCCTATAAACACGCATCTTTTTATGACTTCAGAGAGCGTTCCCATGTCAAAAACCGAAGCCCGCCTTAAGGAACTGGGGATTACCCTGCCTGTTCCGGCCGCCCCTGTCGCCAACTATGTACCCTTTACCCGCTCCGGTAATATTGTGCAGATTTCCGGTCAGTTGTCCAATGACGGCAATGGCCGCATCAAGGGCACGCTGGG
>JBCEBX010000229.1:0-3617 GCA_039206455.1 Asticcacaulis sp. | reverse complement strand
GCTTCAACCGCCGCCTTCGTCAGAACCAGCTTTTCGCGGCGCAGGATGTCATAGACATTCAGGCCTGCGTTTGGCAGGACGTCGATATTGGGGATGTTGCGCGAAGCCAGCGCAAAGTTGTTGTCAACTTCAGGGCCAGCAATGAACAGAGCATTCTTAAGGCCGAGCGCTTCGAACTGAGCACGCAGCGCGGCTGTCTTCGGGGCTTCAAGAGCGGCCTGATCAAGGATGATCAGCGAGCCGGACTTCAGCTTGGACGACAGGGCGTGACGCAGACCCAGCGAACGCACCTTCTTCGGCAGGTCAAACGCATGCGAGCGAACAACCGGACCAAAGGCGCGCGAACCGCCGACGAATTGCGGCGCACGGCGTGAACCGTGACGCGCTCCGCCAGAGCCTTTTTGCTTGTACATCTTCTTACCCGTACGAGAATTCTCGTTGCGGGTCTGAACCTTGTGTGTACCGGCGCGGCGCTTGGCCAGCTGCCAGTTTACGACACGCGACAGGATGTCCGAGCGGATCTCTTCGATGCCGAAAACAGCATCAGACAGATCAACCGAACCGGCCTTGCCGTTGTCGAGAGTGATGACGTCGAGTTTTGCCATAATTATTCAGCTCCCTCTTGCGCAGGAGCTTCCTCAGCAACAGCCGGAGCGGCTGCGGATTTGAGACCAGCAGGCTTTGGCGCATTTGCCGGAGCCGCCTTCTTCACTGCATCGCGAACCTTGACGTACGAACCTTCAGCACCGGGAACGGCACCTTTGATGTACACCAGACCACGCTCGGCATCGACACGAACAACCTGAAGGTTCAGAGTCGTTACGGTTTCAACACCGTAGTGACCTGCCATCTTCTTGCCCTTGAAGACCTTGCCCGGATCCTGGCGCTGACCCGTCGAACCGTGCGCACGGTGAGACACCGACACACCGTGGGTTGCGCGCATACCACCAAAGTTCCAGCGCTTCATGGCACCGGCAAAGCCTTTACCAATAGTCGTGCCCTGAATATCAACGGCCTGACCTTCAACGAAGTGATCTGCCGAAAGCTCGGCACCCACTTCAATCAGGTTATCTTCGGAAACACGGAACTCGGCGAGGATCGCCTTAGGCTCAACCTGAGCCTTGGCGAAACGCTCACGCTCTGGCTTGGAAACGTTCTTGGCCTTGCGTACACCGGCACCGAGCTGAACTGCTGTATAGCCATCCTTGTCCTTGGTGCGTTGCGCCACAACCTGAAGGCCGTCCAGCGACAGAACCGTCACAGGCACATGGTTGCCATCAGCATCGAAGTAGCGGGTCATGCCCAGCTTGCGGGCGAGAAGTCCTGTTCTTACGGAATTCGTCATGATCAGGCCCGCCTTAAATCTTGATCTCGACGTCCACACCTGCCGACAGGTCGAGCTTCATCAGCGCGTCCACAGTCTGCGGGGTAGGATCGACGATATCGAGTACGCGCTTATGCGTACGGATTTCAAACTGCTCGCGGGATTTCTTGTCCACGTGCGGCGAACGGTTAACGGTGAAACGCTCGATCAGCGTCGGCAGAGGGATAGGCCCCCGCACAGTAGCACCGGTTCTCTTGGCCGTATTGACGATTTCGCGTGTGGAATGGTCCAGTACGCGGTGATCGAAGGCCTTAAGCCGTATGCGGATATTCTGACGATCCATGTCGCTCATAATCCAAGTTAAAGGGTTTGCGTATCCCGCGTCCGTTGAACCATTTCAAAGACCAGCTTCGATCCCTTAAACGCAAGACCGACGCGATATCCGCAAAAACAAAGCCCCTGCAAGGTTACCCTTGCACGGGCCATTCGGAAAACAGATAATGTCGCTTAAGATTTAAACGCCGTTACCGGTTTAATTTCGTGGTTTTAAATCGCGTCTGACCCATAGGGCCACAGCCGATCTAACCGAGGTGGCGTATATGCCGAACTCAAAGCCCCCCGTCAAGCCCCCTCTACCGCTTTTCCTTTGTTTATTATGCGGATCAGAAAAACATCACGGCTCGCCCCCCCCCTCTCACCCCTCCCTGCTTTGCGGGGAGGGGGACCGCTTTGCTTTAGCAAAGGGGTGGTGGGGCATCTTACTTTCTTCTAGCACTACAAACTCACGCGGCGCGCAACCGGCTGAGCGCGCGTCGAACCAGTCCGCGAAACGCCTCGCGCTTCCCTTCGGCTTCGGTTTCACAGGCCCGAATAATACGCATCCGGCGACTCAATGATAACCGCACGGCCGCAACCTTGGTTTTGGCTACCGGCGTCACCGCCTCCACCGTATCCGCCATCAGGCTGAGAATAGGCGTCTGCGCACTTACACTGCCCTCAAGGCACACAGGCCCCGGCGAAGTCATGGTGTGTTTGTACCCCTCCCCGCCCGCACCGAAATCGACCTGGGTTATACCGCGCGCCGCCATATATTCCATGATCCGCAGCGATAGTAATATCCCAGGACTATAGCGCTGATAGGACTCCGCATAGGCCGGAAACCACAGATGCAGCACCGACCCGTTCAGCAGACAGATTTCCGCCGCCACCAGTTCATCGCCATTATGCAGCGTCCCTACCCGCAGACCATAGTCCTCGTCAGTAATCTGTGCCAACTGCATCAACAACTCAAAGGTCCAGCCGCAGGCAAACACATCATGCATGCCTGACCGGATATATTGCTCGCGCTTAAGCTCAGTCACCCAGCGTAAAACCTCAGGCGTGACCGCACCAAAAGCAAAGCTGAACCCGCCGAAATCCTTTTCGACATTACGCTGGCAACGCGCGACATTCTTATAAAACTTGACACTTTCCGCTGAATGCCGCGCCAGATAGGCCTCATAGCCCGCCGACAAATCCGCCACCTGTGAAATAAGCTCAACCGTCTTTCCGGCCCCATTGAGCTTGCCCACCCATCCGGCATATTCCAGACGCGTCGCCCCCAACAACTTCAGCAGCATACGGTAGTTGATCTCGATATCTGCCGACGCAATCAGCCCGTGATAATCACTCATCGGCGCACCGAGCGGCTGCAAGGTCTTGCCACGTATCTGATAAGGCAGATAACCGATCACCCGCCCCTCATTATCCTTCAGGCGGGCAATACGCGCTTCCGGCACCACACGACCAGCGGCCTGCGCATAACGCACATCGAAATACGGCCCCTTCAGATCATCTCGTAACGCCACAAAAGACTGCCACAGAGCGACGTCTTCCGCGGAAATATCTTCGGGCTTTATTATATCGACACTTGCCGGGTTAGGCATGGGGCCTCCTGTTTCAGAACGAATTATACAGAAACGGGTTTAAATGCCCCTAACAGAAACAGAAAATCCCCCTCATTTACCGCTGCAGGCAGGGTCTCAGACCCTGCACCCATTAGCCCCGAGGCAGGTGGCGCTTTCCATTCCCCCAAACGAGACCCCAGTAAACGAGGCGCCAGTTTCCCTCCTCCCTGCTTTGCCGTGAGGTGGCCCGAAGGGCCGGAGAGGTATCTTACGGATCGCAGAAACAAAACGCTCCCCCCGTAAAATGGGGCGGCATGACAACAAAACAAAAACCCCCGCCAGATTGCTCTGGCGGGGGATAATGATCTTCAGGTTACGACACCTGCGCCCTGGTACGGGTGCAGGGT
>JBCEBX010000228.1:0-3618 GCA_039206455.1 Asticcacaulis sp. | reverse complement strand
GGGTGACGCCGATCAGGCGATCGGTCGTGCTTTCGGCATCGTCCTCCTCGCTTTCGGAGAAGCGCATCGCGATCTTGCCCGCCGTCGGCACGCGGGTGAACTGGTCCATGCTATTGCGGCGGACGAGGCCCTTGGTCTGGAAGACCTGATCGGGGAGAAATATCAGGGCATCCGGCCAGCCCCCGGCTATCCGGCGCAGCCTGATCATACGGAAAAATGGACGCTGTTTGATTTGCTTGAGGCGCGGTCGCGTACGGGCATGGAACTGACGGAATCGCTGGCTATGACGCCGCCAGCATCGGTGTCGGGCCTTTATTTTGCCCATCCGAAGGCGCACTATTTCGGGGTCGGCAAGATCGAAAAGGATCAGGTCGAGGACTATGCACGGCGCAAGGGCTGGGCTGTGGATCAGGCCGAGCGCTGGCTGTCGCCCATTCTCAACTATATCCCGTCGTAAACATCGGCTATAAGGGCAGGCATGAACGATAAGCTGTTTTACAGTCTGGCGGCGATGGTTGCCGTATTGATGATCGGGTTGAGCCTTGTGTGGCCGCAAGGGCTGGGGCTGCGTTCGCCTGCGCCATTTGGCCATGAGGTGGTGCAGCCCGATATTGTGCGCATGGAGCGTGAGCGCGAGGCACGTCGCATAGCGCAGCGGGCAGAACGCGAAGCGCAGGCCGCAGCGGCGGCTTCGGCAGCGGCGGCTGATCCGATTGTCACCGAACCGGCGAACTGATGCCTGCGGCGCTCATTTTCGGCTATGGCCTGATCGGAGGGGCTTTTGCCGAACGTTTGCGTCAGGGGGGCTATGACCTCATTGCCACGGCGCGTGAGGCGGAGAAGCGGGACGCGCTGACTGATGCCGGTATTGCGGCTGTTGATCCGGCGGATGCCGTGGCGCTGGCGAGGGCGTTTGACGCGGCGTCGGTGGTGCTGATTACGCCTGCGCCGACGGATGAGGGGTGTCCGGCGTTTGAGCGGATTTCATCCTGTTTGTCGGCTTCAGGTGGCCCGCGTAAATGGATCGGTTATCTGTCTACGACGGGGGTTTATGGTGATCGGGGGGGCGGTTGGGCGTTTGAGGATCAGCCTCCTGCGCCGCAATCGCGTGAGGCGCACCGGCGGGTGGTGGCTGAACGGCAGTGGCAGTCCTTAGGGGATCATGATGTGGCGGTGTTTCGCTTGCCGGGGCTTTATGGTCTGGGGCGTAGTGTCATCGAGAAATTGCGCGACGGCACGGCGCGGCGGATCCATAAGCCGGATCAAGTGTTTTCAAGGCTTTATGATACGGATGCCGCCGAAGCCCTTTGGCTGAGTGTGCAAAACCCGCGTGCGGGGGCGGTTTATAATCTCTGTGACGATGAACCGGCGCCTGCGGATTATGTCGTTGAATATGCCGCACAGACCTATGGGTTTGCTCTGCCGCCGGTCATTCATTTTGATGATCCGGCCTTAAGTCAGGCGGCACGGCGGTTCTATGCCGAGAACAAACGGGTGTCCAATGCGCGGGCCAAGGCGGAATTAGGGTGGCGACCACAGTTTCCGACCTATCGCGAGGGGTTGGCGGATATCTGGCGGCGGATGCGGGATTAAGAGACCCCTCCGCCTTCACTCTGTTCAGGCACCTCCCCATCGTTTCACGATAGGGAGGAGAAGATGTCGCGCAAAATCTCCTCCCTGCTTTGCGGGGAGGTGCCGAGCCAGCGAGGCGGAGGGGTCACTTCACTACAGCGGTCGGCACACCTCAGTCAGCCAATTGCGGACCTGGGGGGGCACCAGCGGTCCGGTGAGGCGCAGAACCTCGGCATGATAGGTGTCCATATAGGCGCGTTCAGCGGGCGACAGCAGGGTCACATCGATCAGATTGCGGTCAATGGGGGCCCAGGTCAGGTTTTTGAACCCGAGCATGGGGCGTTCGCCGCCGGTGTCGGGGTCGGTGACATATTGCAGGTTCTCGATGCGGATGCCGAAGGCGTTTTCGCGGTAATAGCCCGGTTCGTTTGAGACGATCATACCGGGTTTGAGGGCATAGGCATTTAACGCCTTACTGATACGTTGCGGGCCTTCGTGTACCCCGAGATAGACGCCGACGCCGTGGCCGGTGCCGTGGTCATAGTCATAGCCTTCAGCCCACAGATATTGCCGCGCCAGTGCATCAAGGTGCGTACCGGTCGTCCCTTGTGGGAAGCGGGCCGTGGCCAGAGCAATATGGCCTTTGAGCACCAGCGTGAACATGTGTGCCTGTTCGGTGGTCGGCGTGCCTATGGCTACGGTACGTGTAATGTCGGTGGTGCCATCGAGATACTGCGCGCCGGAATCGACCAGCATCAGATTGCCGTGGCTAAGGCGTAGGTTTGTGTCATCGGTGACGCGGTAATGCACGACCGCGCCATTGGGGCCGAAGCCGGAAATGGTGTCAAAGCTCAGGTCTTTGAGTTTGCCGGTAGCGAGGCGTAAGGATTCGAGTTTTTGCGCGACCTCGATTTCAGTAGGCAGGGTGTCGGTGGCTTCGGTCGACAGCCAGAAAAGAAACTCGGCCATTACCGCGCCGTCACGAATATGGGCGGCGGTGGTATTTTTAATCTCAGTGTCGTTCTTGCAGGCACGGGGCAGGGTGCAGGGGTCTTCGCCGCTGATGACATTGGCACCCGCCTGACCGAGCGCGTCAAACCAGCTGGCGGCGGACAGATGGGCGTCGATCAGCACCGACTGACCGGACAGGGCGGCGAAGGCGGGCCCCATGTCATCGGGTGTCAGGAGGCGCACCTGATTGCCGAGCCAGATTTCGAGGCTGTCTGTGACTTTAGCCGATTCAAGGAACAGGTCGGCGCGGCCATCGGCATAGAGTAAGGCCTGCGCCAGCGGCATTGGCGTGCGGATGACATCGCCGCCGCGAATATTGAACAGCCAGGCGATTGAGGACGGGGCGGTAATCAGGGCGGCGGCCACACCCTGACGGGTGAGGTCTGCGGCCAGTTGGGCGCGTTTATCCGCAGCCGGAACACCGGCATAGTCAAGCGGATAGGGCACGACGGGGGCGGCAGGCTGGGCGGGACGGGCCTCACCCCATGCCGTATCGAGCGGGTTGGGTGTGACCGCTTTCAGGGTAATGCCTGACATATGGGCGGCGGCCTGAAAATCGAACAGGGCTCTGGGGCTGTGCAGGCGGGCATCATAGCCGATGACAAGGCCTGCGGGCAGGGTCGCAAGCGTGTCGGCTACGGCAGTGGCGCTATAGTCGGCTACGGTGAACAGGGCCGGATCTGTCTGGGTGCGTGATTGCAGGGTGTAGCGCCCGTCAGCAAACAGGATGGCCTGATCCATCAGGATCAGGGCGGCACCTGCCGAGCCGGTAAAGCCCGATACCCATGCCAGTCTTTCGTTGGCATCGGGCAGATATTCGTTCTGATGTTCGTCTTCATGCGGGATGATGAAACCGTCCAGACCGGCTGACCTGAGTTGCGCACGCAGGGCGGCGATATTCGCTGTGCCCTGAGCGGGGGTCGTTGTGGCGTGATAGGTCTGGAAATGCGTGTCGGCAGGCATGGGATCGGGGCTTTTTAACAGGTTTGCATCGAGGATGTGGCCCCCTGAATAACATATTGGTTGCCCTTACGG
>JBCEBX010000227.1:0-3620 GCA_039206455.1 Asticcacaulis sp. | reverse complement strand
TAGTGTTTTAGGTTTCTGTCTGTTTTTTTAATCTATCTTGAGTGGCATGCTACAGTCGAAGTTTCTGCGGTCTGGGTTGCTTGTCTGGCGATGGCGGCGACCGCAGCGTGCTTCGCGCTGGGTGTCAGTGACGGCGCGGTCATTATTACATTGCTGTGCATGTTCGTTGCCTTCTTTGCCTTCTCTATCGGGCCGATCAAGTGGATCGTTATTTCCGAAATTTTCCCAACCAATGTGCGGGCCAGAGCGATGGGCATTGCCACGGTGGCGGTATGGCTGACGGATATGCTCATCAATCAGGCCTTTCCGGTGGTGCGTGACACGCTTGGGGTATCGGCCATGTTTATGATGTGTGCGGTGTTCCTGCTCATCCAGTTTGTTGTGGTCTGGCGCAAGTTGCCGGAAACCAAGGGCATGGCGCTTGAGGATATACTTCAGCTTTGGAAAAATAAATAAAAACCGAGGGCAAAATGAGTAAAGAGTTCAACGGGAAGAATATTATCATCACGGGCGGTGCCGGAGGGCTGGGAAAGGCCTTTTCGCTTGAGTTTGCCAGACTTGGCGGCACGGTCATCTGTAATGATCTGGATCCGAAGGCCGGTGAAAGCCTGCTTGAGGAGGCTAGCGGCCTGAAAGGTGCCATCCATTTTATCGCAGGCAGCATGGGGCAAGTGGAAACCTGTGATCGGTTGGTGTCCAGGGCCGCAGAGCTGGGGGGCGTGGATGTTCTCTGCAACAATGTCGGTATTCAGCCGGCCTCCAGCTATGTGCCTGCGCACGAACTGGATGATGCCATATGGGATGCCATTCTCACGGTTAATCTGAAGTCCTACTTCTGGATGGTCAAACGGTGTATCCGGCATCCAAGGGCGGTATATTATCAATGACCCGCCAGCTGGCGCTGGAATATGCCGAAGACAATATCCGTGTTGTGGCGATTGCGCCGGGCACCTTTGACACGCCGCTCCTTCAGGATGTGGCGGCGGGTATCGACGATAAAACCTACATGGAGCGCCTGCGTAAGGCCTATCCCATGAAGCGGTTTGGTCGTCCCGAAGAACTGGCGCGTGTCGTGGCCTTTCTGGCAAGTGACGATGCGTCTTTCATGACAGGCGAATGTGTCACTGTTGATGGCGGTATCATGGCTCAGGGCGGCTGGGCACAGTAGAGGAAACAGAAAAATGACGAATCTTACACGCAAAAACTTTCTACTTAGCGGCTTGTCTTCTTTTGCTGCTTTAGGTGCTGTCGGGTCAACGGCTGCGGCGGCGACACCTAAGTCCGGTGCGGGTATAGCGACACTGGCGATGGCGGCGGGCCTGCCCAAAACCGATGCGGAGCTGATTCCGCACCTTAATCCCGTTATCCGTCTGTATCCTGATAAGGCACAATGGCGCAGCGGCGATATTCGTTACGGGCCGGGTGAACTGAGCATGATGCTGCCGTTTCTGGGTTCGGGTGACATTTCGTGGATCATCAACGTGGCCGAGGCCGGTCGTTATCAGCTTTGTCTGTGCTATTCGACAACCGAAGCCGGTACGCCGGTGACCATTTCGGCCAACGGTGCACCTGAGGTTCAGTTTGCGGCGCCGGTGACAGAAGGCTTCTTCTATCCGCATCCGGACGGGCCTGCGGCTGATCCGGGTGACCCGGATTCCGACAGCTTCTGGACGCTGCGTGAATATTACATGTTTGAACGCGTGGCTGTACCGGGCGCGGTCGATCTGGTGCGAGGCGCCAATGTCGTCAAGCTGAAGGTACACGGCAATAAGGGTAAGGAAATCTTCCGTCTACGTTCTCTGGAACTGACGCCGGTTAAACACGCTCAGGCCGTAGCCGCAGACGCTGCACGGGCAAAGGCCAGCCGTTCCAATACAGACTGGTTCGCCAATGCCGGTTATGGCATGTGGTTCCACTATCTTGATCTGACTGTGCCCCAGAGCGGCCCACGCGTACCGTACGAACAGGCCGTCAATGCGCTGGATGTTCCGAAATTTGCCAAGATGGTCAATGACTGCGGGGCGAGCTATGTCATCTTTACGGTCAATCACGGTAACCCGACCTGTCCGGCGCCGATCAAGAGTTGGGAAAAGCTGCACCCCGGCTGGACGACCAAGCGCGATCTGATTGCCGAACTGGCAGATGCTCTGGGCCGTTACAACATCAAACTTATGCTGTATATGAACTGTCCGGGCGTGGGTAATCTGGTACAACTGCATGGGACGGCGGTTGATCTGCCGACTTTCAGCGAAGCCGAATATTCCCGACAACTGATCAGCGTGTTCGAAGAGTTTGGTGAACGTTACAAAGAAAAGGTGACGGGCTATTGGTTCGATTCCTGGTTCCAGACCATCGAAGCCTATCCGAACCTGCCAAATGAAGTACTGTATAAGGCCATGAAGACCGGTTTTCATGATCGTCTGGTATCGGTCAATCACTGGTCGTTCCCCACCGAAGTCGAGTGGCAGGACTACTGGTGCGGTGAGATCACCGACCTGCCGGCTAAGCCGTTCGGTTCGCGTTACATTAAGCGGGGTGCCGGTGCCGGGCTTCAGGCGCATTCGTCAATCTATCTCGATGCGCCGTGGTTCCATATCCAGCAGGACAAGCCGATGCCCTTGCCGCGTTATGGCGCCGGTGAGCTCGCGGACTATATCCGCACCTGTCAAAAGGATCAGGCACCGGTGACCATTGGGGTCGGTATCTATCAGGACGGCACAATCGGGCCAAAGTCACTGACAGTGCTTAAGGAACTGCGCGGATTAATTCGCAAGGGTAAATCCGGACGGGCCTGATTTATCAGGCCCTGCAGGTAACAAGGTGAAATCATGAGTACGAATGAGTTGCCCCGGCATGGCCGGGGCACGACGCCCCGTGTCGGTGCGCCAGCCATTGTCTTGTTTCCGACGGACAATGTACTGGTGTGTCGCCGAAATGTGGCGGCAGGCGAAGTTATCGAGATGGAAGACGGCGCAATCACCGTTCGCGGTGATATTGCGCTGGGGCACAAGATTGCCCGCTGGTTCATACCTGCGGGCACGGAAATTCTCAAATACGGCATGCCAATCGGTTCGACGACAGCCGATGTTCAGGCCGGAGAATGGGTACACCTGCATAACCTCAAAAGTAACTACATCTCAACCCACACCCGTCAGTCGGAGACGCGCTCATGATTATTACCGAAGGATACCTGCGGTCCGACGGCCGCAAGGGCATTCGCAATGTGCTGACGGTTATCTATCTGGTGGAATGCGCGCACCATGTAGCACGTCGGATCGTTGATAAGGCGAATGATGAGAATGTGCATTTGCTGGGATTTTCGGGATGCTACCCGAATGATTATTCGCTGCGCATGATGAAATCCCTGACCAGTCACCCGAATGTGGGGGGCGCGATTCTGGTATCGCTTGGTTGTGAAGGTTTTGACCGCGAAGGACTGGCGGCGGCTATCGAAGCCAGCGGCCGACCTGTTGAAACCGTGGTCATTCAGAATGTGGGGGGCACCCGCTCAGGTATTGATCAGGGGCTGGAAGCGGTCAATCGTATTCTGGCGCGTATGCAGGCCGAAGCGGTCATGAGCCCGATGGACATATCCGAACTGACAATCGGAACCATCTGTG
>JBCEBX010000226.1:13891-14736 GCA_039206455.1 Asticcacaulis sp. | reverse complement strand
TCGCTCATAAGCTTCGGCAAATAACGCCCTGCCGCCTTGAAGATACCGAAGGCGTCCATGTGAAATTGTGCCGCCTGAGATAAGGCCTCAAAGCCGTCTCCTACCCGGACACGGGTGCCTCCGGCACGCAGGTGTGCCAGATCCTTACCACTGCTCAATGTCATGAAACGGGCACCCAGAATGGCCGGGCCGTCCTCTGCGGCTTCGACACAGACCGCGGCGGCACCGTCGCCGAAAATTGCTGACATTTCCGGCTTTGAAAAATTGAGCCCCGCCGAGGCTATATCGCTGGAAAACACAAGGGCGCGGCGATAGCGCCCGACCTTCATGGCCATACTGACCTGATCAAGCGCCGCGAGAAAAGACAGGCAGGTCATATTGATATCAAAGCAGGGAATGCCGGTTTTTTGCAGGCCCAGTTCATGATGAACCAGTGCGGAAGTGCCGGGAATCGGCTGCTCCATAACCCCGCAAGCGCCGATGACCACATCAACATCATCGGGCTGCCAACCCGCCGCGGCCAGCGCTTCACCGCAGGCCCGTGCAGCCATGACTGAGCTGGTTTCCTGTCTGTTGGCGATGTGCCGAAAGGAAATGCCGAAACGGTTTTCGGTCCAGCCCTGCGCCTGACCGAACAGGTCATCAAGCTCAGAGGAGGGTTGCCTGTGAACAGGCAAATATTGGCCAAAACCACGGCAGGCGAAACCAATTGGGTAAGTCATAGTCACTTCCGAACAACATTTCAGCACGCCGGTTCGCCCTCCGGCGGCTTGTCCTATTCATAAGATGACATTCAGGTCTTTTCAATCACAGATTTTGAACCGCCCGTTTGCTGGGGCATGTGC
>JBCEBX010000226.1:6629-13881 GCA_039206455.1 Asticcacaulis sp. | reverse complement strand
TGCGAGCGTATTTTGAAAGCATCTCCGGACCACCGCTTTGAGCCTTTGCCAAAAAAAGATGACCCAACCCTCAATGCCAGAGTCTGGATCATCTTTTCCGATTTAAGGCACAGCTGCTGCGCTTGCAGAGGGGCTAGGGTCTTTTGCCCGGCGTCCAGAATTCCGGCGTGGAGGGGATTTGTTCGATACGGCGTTTTTTGCCTTTGGCATTTTTACGCAGTTCAAACCGGTCATAAAGCTGACCATCAACGGTGAAGGCCTTATAGGTCAGGCGGTCGTTTTCCACGTCGATCACCTGAAACAGTTGCGTATAGGAGGCCTTGCGGTCGGCCCAGTCTATGTCCCCGACGGCGTACATTTTTGGCCCCGCAACCGACACCACATAGACGGCGGCATCCTTGGCATCATGATCGCTGCCGCGTGCGTAGCCGTGGTCGTGGCCTTGTAACACCAGATCAACGCCATATTTATCGATCAATGGCTTAAGTGTGTCACGCATATGGATGTTGTCACGTCCCGGTGCGGTCGAATAGAGCGGGAAGTGGGTGAAGATCACCGTCCAGCGGTTTGGATTATCTTTTAGCAGGCCTTCGAGCCATGCCGTCTGGGCGGCGCGTTCTTCGGCATCACCATGCTGTAAGGGGGCATCGACTGAGATAATCCGCAGCCCCTGATAATCGACATAGAAGGCGGTTTCTTTCAGCTTCTCCCGCCCTTCTGGGCCATTTTCCGGCAAGGTATATTGCGGACGCCATTGCGGAGACAAAACCGGCCCGCGCGAATATTCGTGATTGCCGGGCGTGGGTAAAGAAGGGGTTTCCGCATGGATGAAATCACCGGCGGCAAACCATTCGCCCCATTCACGGTCACTGGTGGCGCGGTTGATCAGGTCACCGGCATGTATCCAGAAGGCGGCATCCGGCGCAGTACGCAGGGCTTCGCGCCACACCCGTGAGGCATGGGATTTCACATCATTCTGCGCATCGCCCATATAGACAAAGCTGAACGGTTCAGGGGTTGCTTCCGCGGTTGAAAACTGGAACCACTCTGACCAGTGGGTGCCGTCACCGACGCGATAGACATAACGTGTCGCTGGCGTAAGCCCCTTGAGGATCACAGAATTATAGGTCGCCTGAAAACCGGCCTGTTCCTGCACATCAAGGCTCAGGGATTCAGACAGGGCCGCGACTTCGGTGGTGGTTTTTGCAAACTCCGGCCCCGATTGGGACACGGCAAACTGCACCTTGCCCTGAGGGGCACCGGCAGCCGAGCGCCAGGTAATGGCCACTTCGTGCTGCGGATCAGCCGTCAGATTAAGAATGATGCGCTCGGGCTGGATTGTGGCCGCAGCCAATGGCGGTGCGCTATCCTGAGACAAGGCAAATGACGGACACGCCGCCGCCAGAAAACAGGCGGCATAGAGCGAGAGAAGGGAGCGGTTACGCATAATATATCCTGTAAAATGCGAAAGCCCCGCCGCAAAGGCAGGGCTTCCTGTCGGGGTTAGTAAACCCAGTTCATGCTGAGCGAGAGCGTGCGCCCGTTCTTGGTGAAGGCGCGGCTTGAGGCCGTGCCCGGCCCGTAGGACAGCCAGTAGGTGTGGTTATCAAACAGGTTCTGACCGCTCAGGCTGACGCTGAGGTTTGGCGTCAGTTTCTTGCGCAGGTGGATGTCTACGAACTCATAGTCCTGCTGATAAGGGTCGTTGCCAAAGTCCTGAATACCCGACAGCATTTCCGACTGGAGGTTATAGGCCAGATAGCCTTCCCAGCCGTTCTTTTCGTAGAACAGTTCCAGATTGATGACGTGCTTTGGCGTCTCCATCAGCGGCAGCTTATAGCCTTCGGGGTGCCAGCTCAGGCCGGTAACCGCTTCGGATTTCTGGAAGGTGCCGTTGAATGATACCCCAACGCCATCCCACGGCGCAGGCAGCCAGTGGAAGATCTGGCGGGCGCTGAGTTCGATGCCCTGCACATTGGCCTTTTTGCCATTGTTGGGCATGGTGATGACGACGCCATTCGGATCTTCGTTTTCACCGGCAGTACCATTACGGATGTTTGAGGACGACGAACGGTAGAGGAAGTTTTTGATGTCCTTGTAATAGACCGCGACCGAATAGGCGCCATAACGGCCATTATACCATTCCAGCGACAGGTCGAAATTGGTCGCCTTCATCGGTTTAAGGTCAGGATTGCCCTTTTCAATGGCCAGCAAAACCCAGTCAGCCACCGGATTACGCACACCATCCGCATCGGGATCCATATTATAGGCATATTCTTCGGCGGTGCTCATACGGGCGATGTCGGGACGGGCAAAGCTTGTCCAGATGGCCCCGCGCAGCAGAAGGTCAGGCCGGAAGCTGTAGGTGGCATGAACCGACGGCAGGACATTGGTAAAGTCACTGTCGGTTTCATGGTACTGGTCGCCAGCCTTGGGGTCCATCGTCCAGGCGCGCACGGTATTTTCCGTCTTTTCGACGCGCACCCCGCCGATGAGCGTCAGGCGGTCAAATTGCGCCTCACCCATCACATAGGCGGCGGTGACCTTTTCCTCAAAACGGAAGCTGTCCTCGTCGGAAATGCTCGCCTCGTCCGGCGTCAGGGCCTCACCGTCAAAGAAGGTGCTGGTGCCTGCGGTGGCGCGACCGAGTTCGGCCAGCATCTTGTCGTTGTCCAGCACGATCCCTAACCGGTGATCGCCGCTATATTGACCGTCAAACAGGCTGTTGACCTCAGTACCATAATAGGGGGCAAAATCGGCCAGCGTGCCGTCATTGTCGAGATTGAGGAACGAGCCTTCAAACTTGGTGCGGTCGGATTTATAGAGCTTGCCACCGGCACGGACATTCCTCAGCCAGGCATGGTCAAAATCATAGCGCAGATTGACCTGTGCCTGAGTGAGCTTTTCCTCAACCGCTGACACCTCGGCCTCAAGACCGGCAAAAGCGTAATTGGCCGGATCGTGTACCGCCTTCATGCCCGCATCATTAAGCACCCATTTGGGGTAACGGGAATCAGCGCGGTTATCGACGCCGACGCCCTTATTGCCCAGCCAGTGGTACATGTTGCTGCGGAATTCCAGCTCATAGTCGCCATCGGCCTTGTCTTCGGACTCAGATACCGACAAGTCATAATCGACCGTCAGCTTGCCGAAACGGCTTTCACCACCAAAGTTCAGCGAGGACAAAAGGCCCGACGAATAGCTGCCTTCCCAGAAACGGCGCAGACGGAAGCCCTGCGGGTCCCAGACCCCTGAACCGCCGTTCAGCGAATAGAGCGAATTGACGGTCATATCCGCATCGGTAATTACGCCATCGCGATCCCGGTCAATGATCTGAGCAGTCGTATAGCCATAGATATTACCCTTGGCACCCGTGCCGATAATCATCTCATGCGGCTGCAACAGCGAGGTGTCGTTCGGATCAACCTGAGTGAAGCGGCGTGAGAACTGACCCGTGTCATTGCGGAAGTTCAGGCGTGTGGAAAATTCCTTTTCCTCATATTTGTTATAGGTGCCACGCAAGTGAAAATCGTGATTGTCACCGCGCCAGTCGAGCGAGGAATTGATCCCTTTGCGTTCGATCTCGGTTTCACCGGTAGCGATCTGCATGCCACGGAAAACAAAGTCATTCAGATCGGCATCAAGGGTTTCGGAATTGGAATACCATTTGCGCGGCTGACTGTCGCCGTCGCCGCCGTTTTCCTCAAAGCGGGTCTGACGCTTGGAATAGGAGGCCGTGACAAACAGGCCGAGATTATCCGAAAACTGACGGCCAAAGGACACCGACGCCTTGCCTGAAGTCGGATTGTCGAACTTGTCCATTACCGAAGCTTGCGCCGACACACCGAAATGCAGCGGCTTGTAATGGAAAGCGGTCGGCGTATCGATTTCAACCGTCCCACCGAGCGCGTCACCATCCATGTTCGGCATCAGGGTCTTATGGACGGTGATGCCGGAGATGCCTTCCGGCGGCAGGAAGCTTAAGCGCACGCCGCGATAAAACTGATCATCGCGTGATCCGGCCCCCGACATCTTCACACCGTTCATGGTGTAGTTGTTCAGTTCCGTCGAAAGCCCGCGCACGGTGATGCGGTCGCCTTCGCCGGTGCGGGAATCGCGCACGGCATTGACGCCCGGCACCTTGGCCAGGGCTTCGGCGACGTTTTCCACCGGCAGGCGGCCCATATCATCGGCATTAACGCTGTCGGAAACATTCTTGTTGCGGCGCTTGTCATCGAGCGAATCCAGCATGGCCTTGCCGTAGCCGCGCACGATAACGGTTTCGATGTCGTCCTCTTGCGTGGCGGATGCCGGTTGCTGAAGCGGTGCCGCTGCTGCGCGGACAATGACATTGCCGTTGCTGATATCGGCGCGCAGGCCGGTGCCCTGCAATAACTGGCTAAGCGCCTCACGTACCGTCATGGCGCCGGACACGCCTTTGGTGCGCTTGCCGCGCAACAGGCCGGTGTCGGCCATGACCTGAAGGCCCGTGGCCTTGGAAAAATCCTTGAGGGCCGACGACAAATCCTTTGGGGCAATGCTGAAGGACTGCATGGCGGCTGTCTGGGTTTGGGCGCTGGCCATATGGGGCGCGGTCACACCCGCAGCCATCAGCGCCAGCACGGACAGGCCATGCACAAGTCTAAATTTCGTATTCACGTTTAAGTCTCCGATAAACGCGGCCCCCGTCGGCCCCGCATACAGGAGAGGTGCGAATGTACCCTGACACCCGACAAAAAATATTATGAATTATTTATGAACGATGCGCTTTTAGTGAGTTGAAATTATTACGAATTTGTCAGTGCAATGACGGTTTTTCCACGTTTCACCTTAACGCCATAAAGCGCTTCGATACCGCTTAAAACGCTATCGGGATCAGAGACTTTGAAACGTCCCGAAACCGTTTTTGCCGCAAGGGCCGCATCGTCAATCTGCACCGGTATGGCGGAAAAGCGGTTGACCTCGGTGATCAGGCGCTCAAGCGGTACATCCTCGGCCTCATACCAGCCGCCCCGCCAGTCAGGCTGGCCTGACGCATCAAAACGCGTCAGATAGATGCTGCCCGCAGTTGTCGTAAGTTGCTCACCGACACCTAAGCGATGCGAACGCCCGCCACTGTCAACCTGCACCTGTCCGCGATAGACCGAAACCTCGGTGCCGTGGTCGGGCAGAAGGTCAATGTTAAAGGCTGTGCCCAGCACCCTGACCTCGGTTTCGGGTAAGGTGACGTAAAAGGGACGGTCGGGTTCTGACGCCACCTCAAACCACACTTCACCATGCGCCAGAACAACATCCCGACGATCCGGCGCATAGGTGATACTGACGGCTGACTGACCACTCAGGATCATTAGGGAGCCATCCGGCAGGGGGACCTCAAGTGTTTCGCCCGCACCGGTATCAAGGCTGGCGCTATAATAGGTTTCCGGTGACGTGTTCCCAACGGGTGACCGCTGGTCAGCCCCCATACCGGTAAGACTCCAGACCGCCACCCACGACGCGGCAATGGCCCCGCCAATACCGGCGGCCACGCGCCAGTTTACCCATCTACGCTCAGAAACCCGTTGCAGCCGCGCGGCCTCGGCCAGAGTTTCACCGTCATAAAGGGCGCACATATCGGCATAGAGCGCGGCATGGTCGGGGTCGGCACTGATCCACATCTCAAAGCGGCGTTCGATATGCGGCTCTATTGTCGGGGCGCGCATTATGGCCACCCATTCCGCCGCCTGCTCGGCAGAAGGGGTGAGGGCGGGCTTGCCGGTCATCCGGTCATCTCCTCTGCGGGATTTTTGTCTGCTTTTATTGGGCGGAGGCTATCCGAAGTCCGCCAGCGTCGCCGTGCGGCATGTAAATCGACCAGCGCACGGGTAATGTGTTTTTCCACCGCCTTGGTATTGAGTTTCAGGGCGCGGCCAATGTCTTCGCAGCTTTGCCCCTCAAGGCGGCGGCGCAAAAACACATCGCGCCGCAAAGGCGGCATCTGCGACAGGGCCTTGAGCATGGCGCGTGTCTCGGCGCGGTCTTCGGTAATCCGATCGGGCAGGGGCTGGCTACAGGCCAACTCCGAAATAAGCTCTATGTTGTCACTGGGTTTGAGGCGACGGAAATGCCCCTTAATCAGATTATCCGCAATGCGAAACGCCAGTGCGTGCAGGCTGATGACAATGTGGGTCTGCTGATACTCGATGGCATTGAGCACAGCCTGCTGGGCGATATCATCCGCCAGATCGGGTTGACGCGTCCGGTTGAGGGCATAGCGGCGGGTGGCCGCCTGTATGTCCGCCCACTGTTCATTTTGTCTGCCCGGCTCCACGCGGCCCTGCCTCCGACAGATACTCAAACCGTGCGCCCTCCTAAAGACCTTTTGTGACAAAATTTGCAGCTATCAGCCGACCGATCTCTTGCCCCCTGTAATTAAGGTGCATCAGGCGGGCTTATCCCGACATATTTTTTGTAACTTTCCGGATATCCGCCTAAAGCGGGCCGCTGCCCATAGAACACATATGACGACCGGCTTGCTAAGCGACACAGGATATGCAGAGATAAGCTCAGGGATCAGGAGCATGCCACATAAAGGCAGGCCATATAATAGTTCAGGAAACGACCTTAATGCCGCCGCCGTCTGCACATTCTACGCGTCGCGCTTTTTTTCTCGCGACCTGTGTTGCACGCCTCTTCTCAGCGGGCGTCCCCAAGGCGAGCGGTTTCATCCGCAGAATATGAATAAACTGAAACCTTTACCGTCAGGTGGCGGCAAGCCCCAAAAACTGACTGCGGGCTGAAAGCAAACAAGAACATAACAGGAGTAAATGCCATGACCCACACCTTGACACGCCGCGTTTTTACCGCCGCGACCCTCGTCGGAACCGTAAGTGCCGGCCTGGCGCAGGCCGCGCAGAACCGGCGGATTTCCATTGCAGATCGCGGCGCGGTTGCGGATGACCATACGGTCAATACAGGCGCCATTCAGTCCGTCATTGACGCATTGGCGGCCGACGGCGGCGGCACGGTCGTTATTCCGGCAGGCACTTTTGTTTCCGGTGCATTGTTCCTTAAGCCCGGCGTCAATCTGCATCTGGATAAGGGAGCGGTGCTTAAATGTTCAACCGATCTCAGTCACTTCCCGCCGCAACGCACCCGCATCGAAGGTCATTTTGCACCCGCCTTCAATCCGGCCCTGATCAATGCCGATGGTTGTCATGGCCTGAAAATAACCGGTGAGGGGACGTTTGACGGCGACGGCAGACCCATATGG
>JBCEBX010000226.1:0-6619 GCA_039206455.1 Asticcacaulis sp. | reverse complement strand
CCGCCCCTGATCCGGGCAATTTCCCCAATCTGGGGGTGCCGCGCGCCCGTCTGGCGCTGATCGAGAATGCGCGTAACGTCACCATTGAAGGGGTGACCTTCAAGGACTCACAGTTCTGGAATCTGCACCTTTATAAATGCAGCCATGTGACGGTGCGTAATGCCCGTTTTGAAGTGCCCGATGACTACAAACAGGCCCCGAGTACAGACGGGATCGACCTCGACAGTTGTCAGAACATCACAATTGACGGCTGTTATTTCTCAGTGACTGACGACTGTATTGCCGCCAAGGGCACCAAGGGGCCACACGCCCTTTCGGACACCTCCAGTCCTCCCGTTGAGCATATTCGCATCCGCAACTGTACATTCAAACGCGGCCATGGCGTCTTTACCTGCGGCAGCGAGGCGACACTGGTGCGTGATGTCGTTGTCGAAAACTGTCGGGTCATAGGCGGTATTAATATTCTGGTACTGAAACTCCGGCCCGACACGCCTCAGACCTATGAGGACATTACGCTACGCAACATGACGCTCGATGCTGAAGGCGGCTCAATCATTACGGTGCGACCCTGGTCGCAATATTTCGATCTTAAGGGCGAAGTGCCACCGCAATCGCGGGTCCGTCGTGTGACCTTAAGTGGTTTCAAAGGACGCTATGGCAGTTTCGGTTCCATCCGTCCCAATCCCGGCCAGACCACCATCAGCGACATCTCTCTGAAAAATATTGATCTGCAACTGAAGCTGCCCAATCTGGAAGTCGAGGCGGTAACCGGTTTACGCGCAGAAAATGTCAGGGTGAATGGTAAGCCGATGCAGTTTTAAGGATTGGAATGCCATGGCCATTGCAAAGCCTGAATTACACGCCGTCTCGTACCCTGAAATGTGGGCAAAATTTGAGCCTCAAGCCTCGTATATGGGTATCATTATAGACGATGTAGTTGTGTTAAGAGATGGCGACTTGGTGAAACAACTCATTCCTTACACTGGACATTTTGTGTTTATTGGCATCAAGTCCAATGAAGCGGAGGAAATTGCTGACTGGATCATAGAAGAAAATGAACGCAACTCTATCATAACCAGTTCCGTGGACGAGGCTGTTGCTCCGGAAGTGATGGCGCTTTTAAACCTCGCTGAGCATTCCAGTGAAAGATCAATGATCTTGTACGTATTCGATCAAAACTGTGACAAGTCGAGGTCGTTGACGAAAGGATTGCAAAGAGAGTTGGACAATCGGTGACTGACACATCCAATTTGCCTGGCACTGACATTTGCATTTTGCGGGGTGGGTTCTAATCGAAGTGCGAAGCCCGGTTTCTGTTTAGCAGGGCAGGGATATCTGCGCCAGTTCGGCGTTGAAGACTTCGCCCGGCGTTCGATCGAAAGACGATCCCTGCAATAAGAAACGCCCCCCCCGGGGCGTTTCTCCGTCTGCTGAGTGTCACCAAGAGTGGGTGCCTAGCGCCCCTCCTATCCCTCAGCCATAGCGCTGAACATCTCGAACAGTTGGTCGAAGATGCCGCTCTGTTCGGCGAAGCGGGCCGGTTTGCTGTTTTCGACGATAATCTCCCCGCTGACGGGCGGGTTGGCAAGGATCGTCATCACTTCACTGATAAAATCGCTCAGAGGCATGGCTCTCGGGTCGGTGGCTTGCTGGCTGCCCATCAACTCCGTCTGGACGTAAGGCGGCACAAGTTCCAGCACCTGGACGTTGGTGCGTTCGAGTTGCTTACGCAGCGAAAGGCTGTACGAGTGGACGAACGCCTTGGTGGCCGAGTAGGTCGGTGTGAAGGCGAGGGGCACGAAGGCCGCCGCGCTTGAGACATTCATGACGGTGGCCTGCGGCTGCGTCTTCAGGTGCGGCATGAGGGCTGCCGTCAGCCGGACCGGGCCGAGGACATTTGTCGTAATGATCGCTTCGGCGACAGAGGTGTCGGTGTCCTGGCCGAGCGCCTCCGCCTTCATGATGCCGGCATTGTTCACCAGCACGTTCAGCGCCGGGAACCGGGCAATCACCGTGGCGGCGAATTGCCTGATCGACTCGGGGCTGTCGACATCCAGTTGCAAGGCTGAGATGCCGGGGTTAGCGCGAACGACTTCATCCAGCGGCGCCTGGCGCCGGCCGGTGATGATGACCTGATTGCCAGCCTTAGCCAAGGCTTCGGCCAGCCCCCTGCCAATGCCCGAGCTGCCGCCGGTTATCAGAATGGTGTTTCCATTGGTTTTCATAAGTATCTCCTTTTGGTGAGGAATAGACATGGCGACGTCGCTTGCCTTAGGACGTCCTGGGCAGTGATCGCGTCGGCATAGAAGGGGGGAGTCAGTTGACGAGAAGCGCCTGTTGTTGGCGCAGGTGATCGCGAAAGCGTTGGGCGTAGTCCTCAGCGACGGCGTTCCTCACGCTGGGGCGTGCCGCTAGCGCCGCCCGCCATGCAGATACAAGCGGAAAATCGTCGAATATGGCATGCGATACGGCGGGATCGATGATGCCGAAGTATCGGAAAAGCGGGGCGTAGACGGCATCGACCATGCCGAAGGCCGGGCCGGCGAAATAGGGGCCCGAGCCCAGTTCCGTCTCCAGTTGCTGAAGCCGGCCACGGAACGCGGCCTGTTTGGCGTGCGCGGTCGCCGCATCGGTGGCATTCAGGAACTGCCAGGCATCGGCGAGGGCCAGTGTGGCGAACTCGATCCAGGCCCGCTGCCGGGCACGGATCAGGGCGTCATCGGAATACATCGGCGCGCCACCTTGCGTTTCATTGAGATATTCGCAGATCACCATGCTCTCAAAGAGTATCGCGTCCGCGCCGCCGGGCTGGCGAACTTGGAGGAGCGGGACCTTGCCGGTCGGCGACAGTGCCAGGAACCAGTCAGGTTTAGCGGCAAGGTCGATATTGATCCGCTCGAACGGTACGTTCTTTTCCAGAAGAACGATCGCGGCCCGTTGAACGAATGGGCACAGGGGGTGACTGATAAGCGTCAGACTGGTGTCGGGCATGATGGTTTCTCGATAGGCTGGCGGGGTTTTGTGAGGCCGGGCAGCCTCTCTCCGATACCACCAAAGATAGGCCGCCAGACGGGCATTCGCCCGCCCGATGCTCTCAATTTATTGCCCAATTATCTCAAAGTATTTGCCGGGACACGAAACCATGCGATAAGGGCTGATGAGCAAAGACCTTCTGCAGCATCTGGATATCGTCCTGCGCCATGCGCGATCAGGCATGACCGAAACGCCGATCCCGCGACTGGAGATCGCCGTCGGACACGCGACTTCCGGGACGTCGCCATGCCTGTACAGGTCGATGATCTGCTTCATCCTGCAAGGGGCGAAGGATGTTGTGATCCACGACACCCTGTTGCGCTACGACTCCTCGCAGTATCTGGTCAGTGCGCTGGATCTGCCGCTGAGCGGGCAGATCCGCAATGCCGATGATGGACGGCCCTATGTTGCCGTGTCACTGGTCCTTGACCCGTCGCTGCTTGCCCAAGTCGCATCGACGATGCCGCCAGTGCGCGACACCGACGCGCCCGGAACTGGGATCGCGATCAACCCGATGACACCACCCCTGCGCGATACGCTGCTGCGTTTGCTGGCATTGCTCGACGCGCCAGGCGACATCCCGATTCTGGCGCCGATGGCGGAACGTGAATTGCTCTATCGCCTCCTGCAAGGACCGCAAGGACGACTGCTGCGCCATATCGCCCGGCCGGAGGGGGCCCTCGGCCGCATCCGCCGCGCCGTCGAATGGATTCGCGACAACCGCAATACGCGCCTGCGGATCGAGGCGCTGTGCGATGCCAGCGGCATGAGCCGGGCCAGCCTGCACCGCCACTTCGCTGCGCTCACAGGCCTTAGCCCTGTCCAATATCAGAAGCAGCTTCGCCTTCAGGAAGCGCGACAACTGTTGCTTGCCGGCGACCATAATGCCTCCGATGTCGCTTTCGCGGTAGGTTATGAAAGCGCGTCGCAATTCAGTCGTGAGTATCTCAGGCAATTCGGCGCGCCTCCGGCGCGCGATGTTAGGCGAATACGACAGGGAATTTGAATCTGAGTATCGTAAGACCATCCATTGATGGGCAAGGCCGCCTCTGAACATTAAAGGGGCACAGGATTACGTTAGGTTCAAAAACGGGCTCCATACAAAACGACGCATAATATATCTTATGGGAAATACGCGCTACAGGAACTGCAATGAGCTGGCGATCAAAGTTCATAGCTACAGTTGTTCTGACAAAATAAAAAACCCGCGCCTATCAGGCGCGGGTCAAGTTAAAAGGCACGCTTGGGGAGTGCCTTTATTTCAGGAAAACCTAGTACTTGTAGGTCATGCCGAAAGTGACGGTGCGGCCCACCCGCGTTTCAAACAACGTGTCTTCACGATTTGAATCAATAAACAGGCGGTTCTGTTCATCCGTCAGGTTTTGGGCTTCAAGGCTGAACTTCAGACGGTCACTAAAGTTATAGGAGGCCGAGGCATCGACGTAGAAGGTTTCGTCATTGCCCTGAAGATCGCTGCCGATCGAGGCCGGAATACCGCGAATATATTTGTCACGGTACGAACCGGTCGCACGAATGCTGAACTTCTCGTTTTCCCAGTAAAGTGTACCACTGGCCGAATTACGTGAGAGTCCGATCAGGTCATCGGTCGTGGTCGTGGTCGGCGAGAGTATGTAATCAATTTCCGAGGTGATGTAGGCGTAGTTACCCAATACCCCGAAGTGACTCCAGAAGCCCGGCAGGAAGTCAAAATCGGTCTGGAAGGTCAGTTCCACACCATGCAGCGGCCCGCCTGGTGTGTTGCTCACGCGATTGACCGTGAACAGATCGGTCGGCACGGAACCGGTATTGTCCAGAAGCGAATCCGGCAGACCCAGCTGGTTAAACGGCTCAAGGCTGCTTATGCGCTGAATGTAGGTTTCGATGTCCTTATAGAAGTAACCCACCGAAACCAGAGAGTTCGGACGGAAGTACCATTCAAGTGACGCATCGAAGGTGACGGCGCGGATCGGATCAAGGAACGGGTTATTGATATTGCCGGTACGGGTGATGCCGTTTACGCCACTTGAGGGTACCAGATTGCCAAGTTCCGGACGCGACATAACCTTAGAGGCGGACATACGCGCCAGTACATCAGGCGTAAATTCGAACACGATATTCGCCGATGGCAGCAGGTCGTGATAATCGCGGTCAACTTCGTTACGCAGGCCGACGGTCGGATAGGTCGAACCGGCAGGCGCGGCTACAGGAATGTAACCCACAGCGGTTTGCTGGGTATAGACCGAACGCACGCCTATGTCTCCGCGCACCGGAATAGGCAGCCAGTTATCCGAATTGAATTCGGCCATGATGAAGGTGCTTTTGACGACTTCCTTGATCTGGGATTTGCCCGCACCGCATTCAACGCCACAATATTCAATATCATCGAAGTTGAAAACGTCGCGCCATTTAGCGGCGTCAACCGCTACCCAGCTTGAGGGAGCGCCGTCACCCCAAAGATCATCAAGTCCGGTAATCTGACGGCTGATGCTGCCCACGGTCGTGCCTGCCGGCAGGGCCTGAACCGCAGTCTGGCCCGGGCGGGCGTTCAGATTGTAAGAGTTGAAATCGTTTTCACGGTACTGCGCGCCGAAGCGGACAGCGATGCTTGAGGTGACGTCGTACTTACCTTCCAGATTGATGGTGGTAATGTCGGTCTTGTTGAACTGAGGCTTGCCCTGAGTCGACCAGCCACCGGTCACTGTGCCGTCCGCCGCACCGGGAGCGTAAGCAAAGTTTGCGGGGTCAGACACATCAATGCCAAATCCGAGCACCGGCGTCGTGCCACCGCCACGGAAATCAATCGAGAAGTTATCCACATCGATGGCGTCGATGAAGGTCTGAAGACGCATCGGGCCTTCCCAGTTCGATTCAGACTTGCCCATCAAGCCCGTGACTTCAAACCGGTCATTGAAGCGATGACGGAAGTTGAGGTTCACCTGCTTGAATTCGGAGGTGAAGACATCGACCAGACCTTCTGAGCGGACATCCACCCCGTCAAACAAACCATAGACCAATGAGCCGTTGCTATCGAATTCAACATCCTTGACCGACACCATAGGCTGGCCGTTGTTACCGATATTACGGGCGAAGGACAGACCCGCAATATAATTGTCGCGGCGCTCAACCTCGAACTTGGAATAGAGGAAATCGACCGACACATCGGTGTCGGAGCTTGGTCGCCATTGGAAGGTCAGGCTGGCACCGGTGCGCTTGGCGTCCTGCTCCGAATTCAGATAACGCGGAATGCGCGGAAAGAAAGCGCCGGAACCCGGCGTGCCCGCCGCATCGGCCCGACGCAGATTATAGATGGTGTTATAGGCGGCAATCGTGCCGGTACGTGGGTTATTGGTCGAACAATGGGTCGCCGACGCCCCCTTGCCCGCATGAACAGACGGATCAGGGGAAATGGTCGCACCACCGGACGGATCCACCCAACCGATGGGTGTACAGAATGGCTGAACTTCGGTTAAGGCGCCCGTTGTAACAGGTAATCCCGCACTATCGCGGCGCACCGCATTAAAGCCGTTGATATTGGACGGCAGGATATCTACGCCGGAATAGCCGACTTCGCGGATATTACGATCCT
>JBCEBX010000225.1:0-3688 GCA_039206455.1 Asticcacaulis sp. | reverse complement strand
AATGCCCAAGATGAAGACCAAGTCCGGCGCCAAGAAGCGTTTCAGCTTCACCGCCACCGGCAAGGTGAAGGCCGGCGTCGCCGGCAAGCGCCACCGCCTGATCTCGCACAACGGCAAGTACATCCGTCAAAACCGCGGCACCGTGGTTCTGGCTGACGCCGATGCGAAGAAGATCAAATCCTACATGCCTTACGCCTAAGGAGACGCAGAACTATGGCACGCGTTAAAAGAGGCGTCGTTTCTCACGCCAGACACAAAAAAGTTCTGAAGCAGGCCAAGGGTTTCTATGGCCGCCGCAAGAATACCATCCGTACCGCCAAGGCAGCTGTTGATAAGGCCGGCCAATACGCTTACCGCGACCGTCGCGTTAACAAGCGTAACTTCCGCGCCCTGTGGATTCAGCGCATCAACGCGGCAGCCCGGATCGAAGGTTTCACCTATTCGCAGTTCATCCACGGCCTGAACGTCGCGGGCATCACGCTCGACCGTAAGGCTCTGGCAAACATCGCCGCAAATGACGCCGGTGCCTTTAAGGCCATCGCCGACAAGGTGCGTGGCGCTCTGGCTGCTTAAGTCTTTCTGACTTAGACACATATAAAGACCCCGCACCTTAACCGGTCGCGGGGTTTTTTATTTTCCCCTTTATCCGCCCAACCGTTTGCCCTAAACACAGCCATCATTTCAAACAACGATCCGATCATGAGCGAATACGCAGCCTTACAATCCGAAATCGAAGCCGAAATCTCGGCGGCATCCGATCTCCCTGCCCTTGAGGCCGTGCGCGTCTCGGCATTGGGCAAGACGGGCCGCGTCTCAGGCCTTCTGAAAACGCTTGGGGCCCTGCCGCCTGAAGAGCGCAAGGCCACCGGTGCCGCCATCAATGTTGTGCGCGATGCCGTGCAATCGGCCCTTGAGGCGCGCAAGGCCGTGCTTGAGGCTGAACATCTGACGCAACGTCTGGCGTCTGAGCGTATCGACCTCAGCCTGCCTGCCGCGCCACGCGCTAAAGGCGGTGTCCACCCGACCCTTCAGGTGCTCGATGAAATCATCGCTATCTTTGCCGAAATGGGCTTTTCGGTTGCCGAAGGGCCGGACATCGAAGACGATTTTCATAACTTCACGGCGCTGAACTTCCCTGAGAAGCATCCGGCGCGGGAAATGCATGACACCTTCTTCTTCAATCCGGACGAAAACGGCGTGCGCAAGCTGTTGCGTACCCATACCTCACCGGTGCAAATCCGCTCAATGATTGCGGATAAGCCGCCGTTCCGCCTGATCGTGCCCGGTCGCGTATTCCGCAACGATTCCGATCAGACCCACACCCCGATGTTCCATCAGGTCGAAGGTCTGGTGATCGATAAGACGGCCCATATGGGCCACCTGAAATGGGTACTGGAAACCTTTATTTCGCGCTTCTTTGAAACCGGCGATGTGACCACCCAGTTCCGCCCGCACCACTTCCCGTTCACTGAACCATCCGCTGAAATGGACGTGCGCTGTTCGTGGGAAAAGGGCGAGCTTAAGGTCGGTTCCGGCGATTCATGGCTTGAGATTCTGGGCTGTGGCATGGTGCATCCGAACGTGCTGAAAGCCTGCGGTATTGATCCTGACGAATATCAGGGCTTTGCCTGGGGTATGGGCGTCGATCGTCTGGCCATGCTGAAATACGGCGTGCCTGACTTGCGCGACATGTTCGCCGCCGATGCCCGCTGGCTGTCGCACTATGGCTTTAGTGGCTTTGCCGCCCCTAACCCCGCCAGCGGACTTAGCTGATGGATTTTGCCCCTCCCACCGCTTCGCGGTCCCCCCTCCCCGCTCTGCAGGGTGGGATTAAGGGGCCCGGCAATCCTTCCCCGTTTACGGGGAAGGTGGCTGCAAGCGAAGCGATGCAGACGGAAGGGGCAATCCTGACGGCACTTCACTATTCTTTTCCTGTTTCCTGACCGAACGTTGTCACCATGAAATTCTCCCTGAACTGGCTTAAAGATCACCTCAATACCGACGCGGATATCCATGCCGTCGCCGCCGCTATGACCGCAGCAGGCCTTGAGGTCGAGGACGTTTCCGATCCGGCAAAGCTGCTGGCCCCTTTCAGCGTCGCCAAAATCGTCGAAGCCGCCAAACACCCGAATGCCGACAAGCTTCAGGTCTGTCAGGTGGATACCATCGATGGCCGTAAGGAAATCGTCTGCGGTGCGCCCAATGCACGAGCGGGCCTGACGACCATCTATGCCCCCATCGGCGCCTATGTGCCGGGGCTTGATGTCACTCTGGTCGAAAAGCCGGTGCGCGGCGTGGTGTCGAACGGCATGCTGTGTTCGGGCGCGGAACTGCTGGTCGAAGGCGACGCCGCCGGTATCCTTGAGCTGTCCGACGATCTGGCGGTCGGAACCCCTGCCGCCGAAGTATTCGGCGCAGAGCCGGTCATTGATTTCGAGGTCACACCAAACCGCCCCGACTGGCTGGGCGTGCATGGCATTGCCCGCGATCTGGCGGCAACCGGTCTTGGGACATTCGCAGAAAAAGCCATTCCGGCGGTTGCGGGTACATTCCCCTCCCCCATCAGCATCACCGTCGATGGCGAGGCCTGTCCGGTGTTTGCCGGTCGCGTCATTCGCGGCGTCAAGAACGGCCCGTCGCCCAAATGGCTTCAGGACAAGCTGACCTCGATTGGCCTCAAGCCGATTTCGGTGCTGGTCGATATCACCAATTATCTATCGTTCGACCGTGCGCGTCCGCTGCACGTCTATGATGTCGCCAAACTCAGCGGCACGACCATCGCAGCCGGTCTGCGTTCCGAATCCTCCGAACTGCTGGCGCTTGATGGTAAAACCTATGCCGTCTCCCCTGAGATGATCGCCATTTCCGACGCTTCGGGCGTGATCGGACTGGGCGGCGTCATGGGCGGCGAAAGCACAGGCGTGTCCGACACCACCACCGACGTATTTGTTGAATCCGCATGGTTCGATCCGATCCGCATCGCGCAAACCGGCCGCGACACCAAGATTTCGTCCGATGCTCAATATCGCTTTGCCCGTGGCATTGATCCGGCTTCAGTCGTCGATGGTCTGGAACTGGCCACGCAACTGATCCTTGACCTGTGTGGCGGCGAACCGTCCGAAATCGTGATTGCCGGTCAGGTGCCTGCCGGTCGTCCCGATGTCAGCTTCGATCCGGCCTATGTCGGGCAACTGACTGGCCTTGAGATCACCGAAGACGACACGGCGCGTATCCTGACCGCGCTCGGCTTTGGTGTCACCAAGGGTAAGCCGTGGACCGTCACCGTGCCCTCATGGCGTCGCGACGTCGAAGGCAAGGCCGATCTGGTCGAAGAGGTCGCCCGCATCTATGGCTTCAACCATATTCCCGCCCCCCCCCTGCCGCCCGTACCGCCTCAGGCCGGTGGCGTTCTGACGCCGGTTCAGGCCCGCGCCCGCACGGCGCGCCGCGCACTGGCGGCCTATGGCTACAGTGAGGCCGCGACTTGGTCGTTCATGCGCCAGAACTGGGCCAAACTGTTTGGCGGTGGCGACGATAAGCTTGTGCTGGCCAATCCGATTGCCTCGGAACTGAACTGCATGCGCCCGTCCATCCTGCCGAACCTGCTTGAGGCCGCCGGTCGCAACGGCGCGCGTGGTTTCGACGGCGTGAAACTGTTTGAAATCGGGCCGATCTATCTCGGTCTTGA
>JBCEBX010000224.1:0-3688 GCA_039206455.1 Asticcacaulis sp. | reverse complement strand
GACTCATTTCGGTGGTGCGGCGAAACTTAAAGCGGATGGCGGCCCTGTCAACAGATAGGGTGACGTCACCACGCGGTTTTCGCCGCGAATTAAAGCTTTTATATGCGGCTCTCTGACACGTGCCCGCCAAAGACGCAAGGTCGTTTTCCGGCCGAGACCCAAAATCCGGCTTAAAATCAGCCCCGCCGTGTCAAATCGTCACACCCGCAGACCCGTGCAAACGCGCCCCGCACTTGAAAAAGCTGCGAAACTGGCGCATGCACGAAGCCGTTATATCAGTGACCGGAAACCCTCATGACGACGCCCGCCAGCCCGAACCCGAAAAAAATTGCCTATCAGGGTGAGGCCGGTGCCTTCAGTCATCAATCCTGCCGCCGCTGGTTCCCCGACCATGAGCCGGCCCCCTTCCCGTCGTTCGAAGCCGCCTTTGACGCCATCGCCTCTGGGGAATGTGCACTCGGCATGATCCCCGTGGAAAACGCGCTGGCTGGTCGGGTGGCCGATGTCCACCACCTCCTGCCGCATTCGGGCCTGAAGATCATCGGCGAACGTTTCCTGCCCATCGAAATGACCCTGATGGGCAATCCGGACAGCGAACTGGGAAACATCAAGGTGGCCTTTTCGCACACCATGGCCCTGATGCAGTGCCGCAAAACCCTGTCAGCCCTTGGCATTCGCTCCGAACAGTTTCACGACACCGCCGGTGCCGCGCGTGCCTTAAGCCAGAATCCTGATCCTGAACGCGCCGCCATCGCGCCGGAAATCGCCGCCGAGCTTTATGGCCTGAAAATCCTGCGCCGCAATCTTGAGGACGCGCATAATAACACCACGCGCTTTCTGGTGCTGACGACACAGGGCCATGACAATGAACCGGCCACCGACCACATGATGACCAGCTTCGTCTTTGCCGTCAGGAACATTCCCGCCGCCCTCTATAAGGCACTGGGCGGGTTCGCCACCAACGGCATCAATATGGTGCGGCTGGAATCCTATATCCGCGACGGCATTTTTGCCTCAAGCTTCTTCTATGCCGAGGTCACCGGTCAGCCCTCCGATCCGGCCCTGAGGCTGGCCTTCGAGGAACTGGCCTTCTTTGCCGACGAGGTCGAGATTCTGGGCGTCTATGCCGCCGATCCTTTCCGGCTGAACCAGATCGGCGCATGATCCATCTGCGCCTATCAACGCCTGCCGATATACACACTCTGGCTGACATCTGGCGACGCTCGGTCAAGGCGACACATCACTTTCTAGATGACAACGCCTTCACCGAAATCGAACAGCTGGTGACCGAAACCTATCTGCCTCAGGCCGAATTCTGGCTCGCCGAGCGCGATGGCCGGATCTTAGGTTTCATGGGCCTGAGCGGCACCCATATCGACAGCCTGTTCCTTGATCCAGAGGTGCGAGGACAAGGCACAGGCCGGAAACTGGTCGAACACGCCCTTGTCTTAGGCAGTGGCCTGAGCACCGATGTCAATGAACAGAACCCGGAGGCCACTGGCTTTTATCAACACATGGGGTTCCGCATCACAGGCCGTTCGGAAACGGACGATCAGGGTCGCCCGTTTCCCATCCTGCACCTGACGCGATAAACCCTATTCCGCGTTCTGCTGCGCTTCAGAGAACAGGTCATCGACTGCGTTCGGTGCTTCAACCTGGGGCGCAGGCTCTACCGTCACCGGCACCGGCTCCCCCGCACCGGCACTGGCATCAACCCCCAGAAGCTCCGTCACCGGATCCACCATGGGCATCTCGCCCACCGCCCCCGCCGGAATCGGACTGACCTTGATACGTGTCAGGGCCTTGGTCATGAATTCGCGCCAGATCGCCGCCGGAGTCCCCCCACCGGTCACACGGCTCATCTGGCTATTGTTATCGCGCCCGACCCAGACCGCCGTCGTAAACCCGCCCGTATAGCCGACAAACCAGGCATCACGGTAATCAGAGGTCGTGCCGGTCTTGCCCGCAATATCATAGTTGGTCAGACGCACGCCGGAACCGGTGCCTGAACGCACCACGTCGCGCATCATATCGTTCATATAGGTCAGGGCGGGATTATTGATCACCTGCACCCGCTTGCCGTCTTCGCGCATCCGGTACTGATAGAGGATCTTGCCCTTGGTGGTGCGGATACGGATGATGCCGTGGGCATTGGCCTTATAGCCACCGTTGGAAAACGGCACATAGGCCTGCGCCATTTCAATCGGCGTCACATCTGCCGTCCCCAGCGCCATAGCCGGATCGGTATTAATCTTCGACTCAATCCCCAGACGTCTGGCCACCGCCGCGACATTGTTACGACCGACATCATTGGCAAGCTTCGCCGCCACTGTGTTGATCGACTGGCTCAAGGCCGTCTGGATAGTGATATCGCCCATATATTTCTTGGTATAGTTCTCAGGTGCCCAGTTACCGATGGAATAGGGCTCATCGACCACCGGCGTCTGCGGCGTATAGCCCGCCTCCATCGCCGCCAGATAGACAAAGGGCTTGAAGGCAGAACCGGCCTGACGACGCGCTTCGGTGGCACGGTTGAACTGGCTTTCGGTATAGGACACCCCGCCGATCAGAGCGCGTATACGTCCCTCGCCATCGACAGCCACAAGCGCCGCCTGCTCGACCTTTTTACCGGCATCACGCGCCATCATCGCCTTGACCGCGCGTTCGGCATCGGTCTGGATCGGCAAATCAAGCGTCGTTTCGACAATCAGATCGTCCTCAAGCGTCGACAGGTCAATGACGCGGCGAATTTCCACATCCAGCCAGTCAACGAAATACTGCGCGTGTTCGGTCGCCAGCGTGCGCGTCACCTTGACGCCCTGCTTGAAGACCTCATCGCGCTGCTCGACCGTAATAACCTTGGCGCGCACCATCTCGTTGAGCACAACGGTGGTGCGGTTGACGGCGCGTTCCTGATCCGACAAAGGCGAATAGCGTGACGGCCCCTTCATCATCCCCGCCAGCATGGCCGCTTCGCCGATACTCAGATCCTTGGCCTGCTTGTTGAAATAGCGTTGCGACGCCGCCTCGATACCATAGGCTCCGGCCCCGAAATAGACACGGTTCATATAGAGGGCGAGGATTTCCTTTTTGGAATATTTGATCTCGAGCCAGACGGCGAGAATTAGCTCCTGCACCTTGCGCTTCATGTTTTGGTCAGCGGACAGGAACAGGTTACGCGCCAGCTGCTGGGTGATGGTCGAGCCACCGGCGAGATTACCGCCCTTTTTCGTCAGATTACGCACCAGAGCGCGGGAAATACCGATCGGGTCAAAACCAAAATGGTGATAAAAACGGCGGTCTTCGATGGCAATAAAGGCTGCCGGCACATAGTCGGGCAGCTCATCAATGGTCACCGGCGGCGCAAACTGTGAGCCACGCACGGCAATCAAAGCCCCCGAACGGTCAAGATAGGTAATCGACGGATTACGATCGACCTTATCGAGCGATGAGGTATCCGGCAGACCAATGGCAAAGATCGCCAGAAAGCCGATACAGAAGATCACGGCCCATATGGCCAGCACCGATCCCCAATAGATCAGCGACTTGAAAAGCGGGCGCTTTGCCTTGGTGCCATTTGCCATCAGATGTCCTTATGTCCCCTCATCCACCCCGGAAGGCAGCCTAAGCGGTACGCATGTCAATTTCAGGTTAAGCATATATCACCCCCAAAGATTTTGTGCAGTCC
>JBCEBX010000223.1:0-3701 GCA_039206455.1 Asticcacaulis sp. | reverse complement strand
ACGTCATGGCACAGGCCGCAGACCGTTCAACCCGGCTCGTTTCCGCACCTTGCAGGTTTGTGCAACTCCGCCCCCTCCGGGCGCAACGCGGGGTGTGACCTGCCTGCTCATAGCCTCTGCCCCTGTCTCCTCACGAAGCTGCGGAATGGTTCCGCTGCGACACCAGAAGGAGATTGAACATGGCTAACCCTCAAACCAAACAAACGGGCCGCAAACCCACCCATCGCCTGTATCGCGTAACGGGCGAAGGGGAAGCTGCCAACTGGACACCCATCGGCGCGGCATGGCTGCACCGCGACGGCAATGGCTTCAACATCACCTGTGAAGCCGCCCCGCTCGAAGGGCGCATCGTCATGCGTCGCATCACCGAGCACACTCCGGCACAGGGAGGTCAGAAATGACCTCCACCTCCCTTCAGGAAAATCAAACCTTCCCTCTGCGTTGGCAGGGCATCGACCTCACCATCCAATACTGCCCGTGCTATCTAGGGCTTCCAATGTGTCACATAGAGGTGCAGTCCACGGGGCGACAGCCTCTGCCAATCACCGAAACCGGCTATCGCTCATATTTTCTGCCGTGGGAGGACGTGCCCGAAGCAGACGGCCCGGCAGCATTTGTCCTTGCATGGCTCGATTCTGCGGCACAGTCGTCAGAGTGGCGCGCCTATCAAGAGGCACAGCGCCAACTATCATTGTTTTGAAAGGGGAGATATTTTAGGACGGATTTTAGGACGTTGGTGCCGTCACGGTTAAAATGCCGTGTTAAAATAGCAACTTGTGAAGAAAAATGGCGGACAGAGAGGGATTCGAACCCTCGGTACGCTTGCACGTACACACGCTTTCCAAGCGTGCGCGATCGACCACTCCGCCACCTGTCCGCATTTGGTCACCAAAGGCAATGCCTTGGGAAGGCGGCGGTTATAGCGGTCCTCTGAGAATGCGCAAGACCTGAAATCACGAAAAAACGTAACTTTTTGACTCGTATGGTCAACAGCTGCGCTTATAGTGAGGATAAGTGTCAAAAGGTGGCCCTTATGTTTGGTAAAAAGCCTGTGCTCATTACCGCTGATCAGGCTCTGGCCGGACGTCCGGAGGCCGTACCTACCGAAACCCAGCATGTGGTTCTGGGAACCTCGCTAAAAGGGCCGTTTCCGGAACATCTGGAAAGTGTGGTTGTAGCGCTGGGCTGTTTCTGGGGGGCGGAACGGTTATTCTGGCGGCAGGCAGGCGTTTATACAACGGCGGTCGGTTATATCGGGGGCTACACGCCTAATCCAACCTATCGGGAGGTATGCAGCGGCCTGACCGGACATACCGAAGGGGTTCTGGTGGTTTATGATCCGACGGTCTTTTCGTTTGAGGCGCTCCTTAAGCTGTTTTGGGAAGAACACAATCCGACTCAGGGCAACCGGCAGGGCAATGATGTCGGTACGCAATACCGGTCGGCTATATTCGCTACCACGGAGGCACAATATAAGACGGCGCTGGCTTCAAGGGATAAGTATCAGGCAGCTCTTACCGCCAGGGGGCTTGGGGCGATCACCACTGAAATAAATGCGCCCGACGCCGGTTTTCCGTTCTATTATGCCGAGGGTTATCATCAGGGCTATCTGGAGAAAAATCCCGATGGCTATTGCGGACTTAAAGGCACCGGCGTGGCTTGTGTGGCTTAAAGCCGGTCTTTGAGTATAGCCGGTATCTGTTCGCTAAGGTCTTCGGCGATCAGGCCGGGGCCGAAGCGGCGGGCGGCCTCACTATGGAACCACACGGCAGCGCAGGCGGCATCAAAGGCTTTCATCCCTTGTGCCATCAGGCCGGTGATAAGTCCGGCCAGCACATCGCCTGAGCCAGCTGTCGCCAGCCATGACGGGGCGTGGCGATTGGCCACAAGACGACCGTCCGGATGGGCAATAAGGGTCTCCGGGCCTTTGAGGAGAACGACCGCACCGCTGATGGCGGCAGCCTGACAAACGGCGTGTTTGCGGTCTTTGATCTGGCCAAAAAGGCGTTCAAATTCCCCATCATGTGGTGTAAGGACGACTGGAGAATTTATTGCCTCAAACAGGGTTTTCGGATCGTCCTTGAAAACGGTCAGGGCGTCTGCATCAAGCACAGCAGGCTTTTGCGTCTTAAGGGTAGTCAGAACGAAATCGCGTGTACGCTCACTGATGCCAGCGGCGGGGCCTAGCAGGACAGCGGTCACACGCCGGTCAGAGATCAGGCCGGAAAATTCGGCGACATCCCTTATGGGCTTGGTCATCACGGCTTCGAGCGCGGTGGCGTAGACGATCAGGGCCGAAGGGTCGCAGGCTATGCTGACGAGGCCGGAGCCGATCCGTAGGGCGGCGCGGGCAGAGAGGCGGGCGGCACCGGTTGAGGCCAGAGGGCCACCGAGGATAATACTGTAGCCCCGGTCATATTTGTTGCCTTTCAGGTCAGGCGAAGGGAAGTGTTCGGCCCAGAAATCGGGGGAATTATCTCCGGCGACGGGAAGGGCGGTCATGGGTGTCTTTCCCCAGGAAAACCGTATGACAGGTGTCAGTTGCGATAGGGTGACGGACGTTTCGGCCCATCGGGGTGGCAAATTTTGGGTCAGTCTTACCATATCTTCGACCATAGCGGCTTGTTGTTCGTAACCATAGGCCCGAAAGGACTTACCGGCAATAAGGCCGTAGCGGTACTGACCGCGTTCACGCCACAAATACTTCCAAAGTGTCATGCCGGTTTCGTACTGCCAGACATGGGTCAGTTCGTGGGCCAGAAGTGCGAGTTGCTCAGGCCGTTTTGACAGGTCTTCGGGCAGGTCGGGCCAGAAAATATGTCGGCCTCTGGCGACGATCAGCGGGCCTTTGTTTATAAGGCGGGCCAGTCGGCAGAGGATATGTGGCGCATCAATCAGGCGGATATGATCGACGGGCAGGGCGTGGACAAGTGCCTGAGGCAGGGCGTTACGTTCTGTATCGCTTAACCGGCGCAAAATCAGATCACACCTCGTCCTTGCCGGAAGCGAAAATACATATCAGCGTGATAACAGACGCCAGCAACAGATAATAACCGACATAGGCCAGTCCGAAGTTGCTCTGGAGCCAGGTTGCGGCATAAGGGGCCAGAGACGCACCGACAATACCGGCGAAATTGAAGGTCAGCGAGGCCCCTGTGTAGCGCACATTGGCGGGGAACGGAGCGGCGAGTGCCGTGCCGATCAGGGCGTAGGTCATGCCCATCAGGGCCATGGCTGACATAGAGAAAATAAACACATTCAGGTCGCTGCCGCCCATCAGGGAAGGCAGGATGAAGGAGAAGGCACCGATCAGAACGGTTGTCACGATCAGGATTTCCCGACGGCCGAATTTTTGGGCCAGCAGGGCCGAAAGTGGAATGAATATACCAAAGGCAATAGAGCCGAATATCTGTATTTCCAAGGCACTGATGAAGTTCATTTCCCGTATTTTGACGTTATAGGACAGGAGATAGGCGCTGCCGATATAGAACAGAACAAAGGTGACCAGAGCGACGAAAGTGCCGAGAAAAAGGCTGCGTTTATGGCGGGCAAAGATGTGTTTCAGAGGGACCTTGACGCGTTCTTCCTTGTCGATAGCCTTTTGAAATTCAGGGGTTTCCGTGATCGACAGGCGCACCCAGAGGCCGATGGCGATCAGGACGATAGAGGCCATAAACGGTACGCGCCAGCCCCAGCTTAGG
>JBCEBX010000222.1:0-3705 GCA_039206455.1 Asticcacaulis sp. | reverse complement strand
GAATGGAAAGCGCCACCTGCCTCGGGGCTAATGGGTGCAGGGTCTGAGACCCTGCTGCGACCCTGCCTGCAGCGGAAACGACTATCGCCTTTACGGCAAAGTCTGTACACTCCGACTCATGAGTAAACTTCCCCGACTGCCTTCCCGCACCGCGCACGGACTGCCCGACGACGACACACTGCTTGAAGTGCTGAAAACGGCACGCGATATTGATGTCTCGGCGCTGGCGAAACATTTTGGCCTTAAGGGTGAGGAACGCCGCCTGCTGCGTCACCGCCTGAAGGCGCTGGCTGAAAAAGGCAAGATCGACAAGCAGGGCCGCAAGACCTTCTCCGCCGTCGGCGTGCTGCCGGAAACCGGTGTAGCCGAGGTGGTGGAGCGCGATGTTGACGGTGAGCTGTGGGTGCGCTGGGGCAAGGATGAGGCGGGCAAAGCCCCTCTGGCCCGGCTGGCACCGCTGAAAAAATCGGCGGCCCAGACTCCGCCGACGCTCGGTGACCGCATCTATGTGCGGTTTGAGAAAGCTGAAGATGAGTGGCTGGCGCATCTGGTCAAGATTCTTGATCAGGGTGCGCCGAAGCTGGTCGGTGTGGTGCGTATCGGCAAGCGCGGCAAGCTCAAGGAATACCGCCTTGAAAGCGTGGATCGCAAATCGCGCGACAGTTTTGTGTTGGTATCCGGCAATCTGGATGACCTCAAGGACGGCGATGTCGTCATGGCGTCGCCGCAAGGTGACACTCATCGTTATGGCCCGAAACCGGCCAAATTGCTTGAGGTGATCGGACAGGAAGACAGTCCGCGCATCGCCTCGATCATGGCTATCCATGCGCATGGTCTGCCGGTCGGTTTTCAGACCTCGACGGTCAAAGAAGCTGAAGAAGCAAAAGCGCCTGATCTGGGCAAGCGTACCGATCTGCGTGACCTGCCCTTCATCACCATCGATCCGCAGGACGCCAAGGACCATGACGATGCCGTCTATGCCCACCCCGATGATGATCCGGCCAATGAAGGCGGTTATGTCGTCTGGGTGGCCATTGCCGATGTCGCCCATTATGTGAAATCCGGCTCATCGCTTGATCGTGATGCGCGCGAAAAGGGCAATTCGACCTATTTCCCCGATCGCGTGGAACCGATGTTGCCGCACGTCCTGTCGGCGGGACTATGCTCGCTTCAGGAAGGCGAAAACCGCGCCACATTAGCCGTGCGCATGGTGTTTGACGCCAATGGTAAAAAGATCAGCCATAAATTCGTGCGCGGCCTGATGCGTTCGGCGGCGAAGCTGAGTTACGAACAGGCGCAGGAAGCCATTGACGGCACGCCGGACGACAAGACCGCGCCGCTGCTTGAGCCGCTTCTGAAACCTTTGTGGGCGGCGCATGCCTGCCTGTCGAAGGGCCGCAAGGTGCGTCAGCCCCTGCACATCACCTCGACCGAGCGTAAGGTGCAACTGGATGCTGAAGGCAATGTCGTGTCCATCACGCCGCGCGTTCAGCTTGAGGCGCACAGCCTGATCGAAGAAATGATGATTCAGGCCAATGTCTCGGCGGCGGAAACGCTTGAGAAGCACCGCTCGCCGCTGATTTACCGCGTGCATGAGCCGCCTTCGCTGGAAAAGGTCGGAAATCTGGCTGACTTTCTGTCAACCCTCGGTCTGCCGTGGAACAAGGGCGAACCGCCGCGTACCGACCGGTTCAACAAGCTGCTCGATTCGCAAAAAGACGGGCCGCACGCCGACATCATCAACGAAGTCGTCCTGCGCACCCAGATGCAGGCTCATTATTCGGCAGAAAACGCCGGTCACTTCGGGCTTAATCTCGACCGTTATGGGCACTTCACCTCACCTATTCGTCGCTATGCCGACCTCACGGTGCATCGGGCGCTGATCCGTGCGCTGAAGCTTGGGGATGATGGCCTGACCGATTATGAGATGAAGACGCTGGCCGATACGGCGGAACACATCACCACCACCGAGCGGCGGTCGATGCAGGCCGAACGTGAAGCCATTGAGCGTTATGTCGCCTCGTTCCTTGAGGACAAGGTCGGCGCGACTTTTGAGGGCCGCATCGTCGGCGTCACGCGCTTTGGTATGTTTGTCAAACTGCTAGAAACCGGTGCGGACGGCATCATTCCGGCCTCCAGCCTGCATGACGACTATTACATCCACGACGACAAGGCCCATGCGCTGGTGGGGGAACGCCATCACCGCCGCTGGCGGCTGGGGCGGACGATTGAGGTGGAACTGAAAGAAGCCATGCCCATGACCGGTGGTCTGGTCTTCAAGGCTATTTCCGAACCGGAAGCGCCCGATCCCAATGCTCCGCGTCCACGCCTGGGGGTCAGGTCGCGTAACGAGACCCTGCGCCGCACAACCGGAAAAAGCGGGCCAAAGGGCAAGAGTGGTCGCCCCAAAGGCGTGACTGAAAAATCAAAGGGTAAAAAGAAGAAAAGGTGAAACCGTATGAAATAGGGTCAGAAACATGATTTATCCCATGGTCATCGGCGCTTGCGGCTTCTTCCTTATGGGCGTAGCCGGAATAGAAGCGTTCTGGGACTGGCGCTTTCTCCCCTTAGCGCTGTTGGGAGCCGTTATGTTTGCTCTCAGTTGCGGCGCTTTATGTCCCAGATGCAAACTGAATATCTCAAAACGCCCCACCATCTGGCGCCACTCTCTTACGCCCATCCCAAAACATTGCTTCCGTTGTGGTCGTGATCGTAAAGGCGTTAAGCCATTCCAGTTCCTGTTTAAACCAGAACCATGGGACGGAAACTACCGTGATGACGGCGGTGGAAAACCACCAGAAGGCGGTTTCCCCCACATGTATGGTGATTAGCATGAAACAAAAAAGGCTCCGCACTGCGGAGCCTTTTTTCAATTTCTGCTTTGGCTTATGGCCTTAACCTTCTTGCTCGCCCTTAAGGGCTTCGCGCGCCTGCGCCAGATATTCGGCGACCTTGGTGCGGACTTCGCTTTCTGACACGGTCAGGTTCGAGGCCTTAAGGTCGCCCAGAACCTTGCGAATCACATCCTCTTCGCCGGGCTGCTCAAAATCGGCGCGCACCACGGCCTTGGCATAGTTTTCAAGGCTGTCGCCGGTCAGACCCATTTTTTCGCCGGCCCAAAGGCCTACCAGCCGGTTACGGCGGGAAACCGCCTTAAACTCAAGCTCCGCGCTATGGGCAAACTGTGCCTCAAAACCCTTGGAACGATCATCAAATGTAGTCATAGCGATAAAACCTCAGTTACATCGATGGTTTTAATCTGCGCAAAGTCCATAAGCAACACAAACCGTCATTTACATCGCAAAAGATTTTGATTATTTGCAGCCTCAGTCCGCATCACCTAGGATGCCCCCAGCCGTTTGAAAGGCTCTTTCCGGATCCGCTTTCGTAAAATCCCGGTCGTTACTATATGACGGCTACGGACAGTTCGGAATGCCCCGTGACCCCTTTCAGCCCATTGACCGGAGATGGCCGTTATGACGACCCGTCGCAAAAAAATCTACGAAGGCAAGGCCAAGATCCTGTACGAAGGCCCTGAGCCAGGCACCCTCGTGCAATATTTCAAGGACGATGCCACCGCTTTCAACGCTCAGAAAAAAGCTGTGCTTGAGGGCAAGGGCGTCATCAATAACCGTATTTCCGAATTCGTCATGACCAAGCTGACGAACATCGGCGTGCAAAACCACTTCATCAAGCGGCTGAACC
>JBCEBX010000221.1:10908-14915 GCA_039206455.1 Asticcacaulis sp. | reverse complement strand
TGTCAATTTTACGTTAAGCATATATCACCCCCAAAGATTTTGTGCAGTCCTGTCTGCACCGATTTTCATCCTCGGCCCCTGAACGGATACATAGCCTGTCAATTTCGGCAAAATTTTGCCTATCCCTGTCGCCATACCACGAATTTGAACATCGTTCAACATATTATTGAACTATGTTCAAATTCGCCTTTTTCCCATAGTAAAATAAGCCACCCTCATCATAAACCCGAAAAGAACTTGCCCCTATCCCCCCGAAGCAGCTTATAGCTCAGGGTTTCTGTAACCTTTCAGGCCCTTCATGCTCCGTTCCGCCACCGCCGACTATCTGCCGCCCGCCGACGCCGGTGCAGAGGCCGCGCGTGAGGTTCTGCGTAAAACGTTCGGCTACGAAGACTTTCGCGGACGTCAGGCCGAGGTCATCAGCGCCATACTGAACGGCGAAGATGTGCTGGCGGTCATGCCGACCGGCGGCGGCAAAAGCCTGTGCTACCAGATACCGGCCCTGATGCAACGCGGCTTTGGCCTTGTCATCTCGCCACTCATCGCCCTGATGAGCGATCAGGTGCAGGCCCTGCAACAAAAGGGCGTGCGAGCAGCAAGGCTCGATTCCTCCCTGTCGATAGACGCGCGCTATGACCTGTGGGATCAGGCGCGCGACGGGCAGTTCGACCTGCTCTACCTGTCCCCCGAAGCCCTCCTGCAACCGTTCGTACTCGATAAGCTGTCCCGCCTGCCGGTCAATCTGGTGGCCATAGACGAGGCGCACTGTGTCTCACAGTGGGGCCATGATTTCAGGCCGGAATATCGCGCGCTTGGCCAACTCAAGGGCCTGTTCCCCAACGTGCCGACCCTGGCCCTGACGGCGACCGCTGATCCGCATACCCGCGCCGATATCAAACGCGCCCTGCATATCGACAGCGCCCGTGAAGCCATCGACAGCTTTGATCGGCCAAACCTGTCGCTACGCCTGATGCGTCGTCAGGGCAGCGCCGCCAAAACCATTGTCGATATGCTGCGACGGCAGAAAAATGCCTCGGGCATTATCTATTGCGGCTCCCGCGACGGCTCGGAAAAGCTGGCGCGTCAGCTAAACACCGAAGGCTTCAAAGCCGACGCCTATCACGCAGGCCTGCCCGCCCATACACGCGAGCAACGCCTCAAGGATTTCATGGCCGACAAGACGCGTATCATGGTCGCCACCATCGCCTTTGGTATGGGCATCAACAAACCCGATGTGCGCTTTGTCATTCACGCCGATCCGCCATCCTCCATCGAAGCCTACTGGCAAGAGGTCGGTCGCGCCGGTCGCGACGGCAAACCGGCCTCAGGCATTTGCCTTTATTCCTCGACCGATCTCGGCTGGGCTTTACGCCGCCTGAGCTTACGCGAAGGTGAGACCGGCTCAGACCTAGGCATCCAGAAACAAAAGGCCCGCGACTTTTATCAGTTCATGCTCGGGGCCACCTGCCGCCGTCAGGGTGTGCGCCGTTATTTCGGTGAGGCCACCGGTCAGGCGTGCGGCAGTTGCGACAACTGTCTGGCCCGTGGCGAGCCGGTCGATGCCACCGAAGCGGCCCAGATGCTGATGTCCGCCCTTTACCGCTTCAATGGCCCGCGTGGACGTAAGAAGCTGATCGAGCATGTGCTGGGCAAGAACCCGCAGGATTATGGCGCACGCCTCAGCACCTTTGGCATTGCCTCAGGTCAGTACAAGGCCGACTTCCTGACCCAGACCCTCGATTACTGCGAAGCGCTCGGTCTGGTGGCCGAAGAAATGTTCGACGGCAATAAACCGATCATCGCTTTAAACGACGCCGACGCCCTCCGCGCCCTGTTCCGCAACGATACCCGCATCTTTCTACGCCCCTAGCAGGCAGGGCCTCAGGCCCTGCACCCCTTAGACCCGAGCCAGACGGCTCTTGCCTTCTCACAAAACATAAAGGCAGCCCTCAAAAAACAGTTTCAAAAGGGTTGGAGTCTGAGTCGAAAATGTCTGGTTTCGAGAACCGTAGCGCAGCGTACTAAGGTACGTGAGCAACGGAAGCGCAGAAAACGGATATTTGCAGGCCAGAAAACGACCCTTTAGGAACTGTTTTTAATCCAAGTACTGAATATTCATGGACTTCTGCGTGTCCTCAAGCGCCATGCGGATCAGCGATTCCATGCACCACCGCGCCGCGCTCGAATCCTGACGGGCAATGGCGTCGAACACCCGCCGGTGATCGGGCACAGGATCACGCGTCAGGGCCTGATGGCGCTGTTTAAACCTTGTCGACCAGGCCACCGCCGCGCCAATTGAGTGCGACAGGCTGGCCAGCGCTTCATTCTGGGTGGCATTCATCAAGGCATCGTGGAAATCAAGATCAGCCTTGCGTCCCGCTTCGGTCGCCAGCGTATAGGTGTCCATATCATCGAGCGCCTTGCCCATCACCTTCAGATGCGCATCCGTCCGACGCAGCGCCGCCAGCTCCGCCGCCGCCGGCTCGGTAATCAGGCGCAACTCAAACAGGCCCTTGACGAAATCGTCCGAAGGCTCCGTCTCAAACATCCAGCCAAGCACCTCAGGGTCAAGCAGGTTCCAGCGCTTGCGGTCAGTGACCCGCGTTCCGGCCTTGGGGCGGCTTTCGACCATACCCTTGGCCGCCAGAATACGGATGGCTTCGCGATAGGCCGAACGGGAAATATCCAGATTGGCCGACGAATCAATCTCGTTCGGCAAAACCTGTCCGGGCTGATAGACGCCTTTGAGGATATCCACCCCCAGACGATGCGCCAGCGCGCCATGCAGTCGGCCCTGAAAATTTAACCCAAAGCTTTGAGCCCCCGCCGGAGACATGGATTTAGACTGCCGTCTCAGGGGTGTACGTGGCGTGGAAGTCGTCATGAGCTTTATTATTATTCCCGAATGGCCCTGTTTAAATCAGAGCAATAGTCATAGCATAAACAGGATTTGACAAATTGGAAATGGCAGCCTATTTCCCTTTTAATTGTCTGAGTTATAATCCTGAGGAAACCCCATGACCTTACGTCTGATCCAGTATGTCGGCCCTGATGGTGCGCGCGGTGTCGCGGCCGGCGAAGATGATGGCTCTGCCCGTCGCATTGAGGGCGTTTCCTCAACCTACGAACTGGCCCGTGCGGCCATTGCCGCCAAACGCTCACTGGCCGATCAGGTCGCCCAACAGGGGCTTGGCGAAGCCGTTGACGTGGCGCTGGCCCTTTCCGAAGGCCGTGTACTCGCACCTATCGACCATCCCGATCCCGCCCACCTGCACGTCACCGGCACCGGCCTGACCCACCTCGGTTCCGCCGAAGGCCGCGACAAGATGCACAAGGCCGCCACCGCAGGCGAAGAAAACCTCACCGATTCGATGCGCATGTTCCTGATGGGCGTCAAGGGCGGCAAGCCCGCCGCAGGCGAAGTCGGCGCCCAGCCGGAATGGTTCTATAAGGGCAACGGCCATACGCTGGTAGGACCACGCGATCCGCTCACCTCACCGTCCTTTGCCGAAGACGGCGGCGAAGAGCCGGAAATGGCAGGCATCTATGTCATCGGCGATGACAACAAGCCCTATCGCATCGGCTTTGCACTGGCCAATGAGTTCTCCGATCACGTCACCGAAAAGCAAAACTATCTGTGGCTGGCCCACTCAAAGCTACGCGTCGCCTCGATTGGCGCAGAAATCCTGACCGGTGAACTGCCGTCGCATGTCGAAGGCTATGCCCGCATCCGTCGCGGCAACGAAGTGATCTGGGAAAAGCCGTTCATCTCCGGCGAAGACAACATGTCCCACACCATCGCCAACCTTGAGCACCACCACTTCAAATACGACCTGTTCCGCAGCGCCGGTGACGTGCACGTGCATTGCTTCGGCACCGCCACAGCCTCATTCGCTGACGGCATTCAGACCAAAGACGGTGACGTGTTTGAAATTGGCGCCAAACCCTTTGTGCATGGCCTCGAAAACCCGCTGAAAACCGATGCCGAAAAAGACTCAAAGGTCATT
>JBCEBX010000221.1:0-10898 GCA_039206455.1 Asticcacaulis sp. | reverse complement strand
GGTGGCGCTTTGCGACAGCAAAGTGACGGGAGGGTCTCTTGTTTTCAACGCAAAGACAGATACCCCCCTGCCCCCTGCCTTAAGGCCCCAAAGGGATTTGACGTCAGGGCCGGTATTCAGTAAGGCTTTGGCTAATATCCCCGTTAATGTGGCTGATAAAAATATGAGCACCGTACCCCCGCCCGAAGTCATCTATGTCGATACCCATAAGGTCGCCTGTAACGGCGGCGGCGGGGCGCTTGGCCATCCGCTGGTTTATCTCGAACTCGGCGGCGATGGCGAAGCTGAATGCGGCTATTGCGACCGCAAATTCGTCCATAAGGATCACGCACACGACTATGCTGACCCTTCGCCGCGCCACGAAGCGCACTAAGGTCGCCCGATGAGTTCGCGTTATCTGCACACCATGGTGCGGGTCCATGACCTTGAGGCGTCGCTGAAATTCTACCGCGATGGTCTGGGCCTGATTGAAACCCACCGTATGGAATCGGAAAAGGGCCGTTTCACGCTGGTCTATCTCAGCGCCCCGCACGATGAGGCCGACGCGCGCGCCAAACGCGCCCCCGAACTGGAACTGACCTATAACTGGCCGGACGAGAACGGTAAGGCCGAAACCTATTCAGGCGGACGCAATTTCGGCCATCTCGCCTATCAGGTCGATGACATCTACGCCATCTGCCAGCACCTGTCTGACATGGGCGTGGTCATCAACCGCCCGCCACGCGACGGCCACATGGCCTTTGTCCGCTCCCCCGATAATATCAGCATCGAGTTCCTGCAAAAAGGCGACGCCCTGCCGCCGCAGGAACCGTGGGCCAGCGCCCCCAATATTGGCGAATGGTAACAAGCAGGGCCTCAGGCCCTGCACCCCTAACCCCCGAGGCAGACGTCAACGACCTACCCATTCTCCTCCCTGCTTTGCGGGGAGGTGGCGCGGCCTGAAAGGCCGTGACGGAGGGGTCACTTATAACCTTCTGCCACCTTGGCATCCCTCCCATATCGCTCTATGAAGAAACACACAGTTTCCCAAGTGAGCCAATATGTCTGCAAAACGCCTCGTCCTGATTGACGGTTCCGGCTATATTTTCCGCGCCTATCACGGCCTCCCCCCCCTGACGCGTAAGTCGGACGGCCTGCCGGTAGGTGCCGTGGCGGGCTTTTGCAACATGCTCTATAAGCTCATCAAGGAAAACCGTGGCGACGACGCGCCCTCGCATCTGGCGGTCATTTTCGATGCCGGTTCAAAGACCTTCCGCAACGAAATCTATGATGGCTATAAGGCCAACCGCCCCCCTGCCCCCGAAGACCTGATCCCGCAATTCCCCTTGATCCGTAAGGCCACCAAGGCCTTTGGTGCGCCATGCGTTGAACTGGCGGGTTTTGAGGCCGACGACCTGATCGCCACCTATGCCCGTCTGGCGGCGGAACAGGGCTTTGAGGTGACCATCATCTCGTCTGACAAAGACCTGATGCAGCTCATCACCGATCAGGTATCGATGCTTGAGCCGGTCAAATCCATCCCCATGCGCCGCGAACAGGTCATTGAGAAATTCGGCGTGCCCCCCGAACTGGTGGTCGATGCGCAATCCCTGATCGGTGATGCGGTTGACAATGTCCCCGGCGCCCCGGGCATAGGCGTGAAAACCGCCGCGCAGCTACTGCTGGAATATGGCAATCTCGATGCGCTTCTGGAACGCGCAAGTGAGATCAAACAGCCCAAACGCCGTGAAACCCTAATCGACTTCCGTGACCAGATCCTGATGTCGCGCCAGCTGGTGACGCTAGATGCCCATGTGGAACCGCCCTATCCCATCGAAGACTTCATCCTGCGCGACCCCGACACCGAAGAACTGACCGCCTTCCTCGCTGAAATGGAGTTCGCCACCCTGGCCCGCCGCGTCGGCGGCACCCTAAGCGCCATGGAAGGGGCAGCGACCCACAACCGCTCTATGGCCGCACCCGTGCACAGGCCCCTGTTCGGCACCAATGGCGCGGCCTCTGCCCCTAAGGCCGTCACGCCTGAGGCCCTGCTCGCGCCCGTCAACTATGACGGCTATCTGTGCCTTCAGGACATCGACGCCCTGAACGCCTTTATCGCCAAATGTACCGCCGCCGGTGTCGTGGCCGTCGACACCGAAACCGACGCCTTAAGCGCCACGCACGCAGGCCTTGTGGGCGTGTCCTTAAGCTATGATGTCAACACCGCCGCCTATATCCCCCTCGGCCACAGGGCCGATGACGGTGGTCTGGCCCTGTCCGGCGAAGATCTGAAACAGATTCCGCTGGGCGAAGCTCTGGCTGCCCTCAAACCGCTTTTGGAGGACGAAGGCGTCCTCAAGGTCGGCCAGAACCTGAAATATGACCTCAGCGTCCTGTCGCGCTATGGCATCCGTGTCGCCCCCTATGATGACACCATGCTCATTTCCTATGTCCTTGAGGCCGGTCAGCACGGCCACGGCATGGATGAGCTGTCCGAACTGCATCTCGGCCACACACCCATCCCCTTCAAGCAGGTCGCCGGTTCCGGCAAGGCGCAAAAATCCTTCAAGGACGTGCCCCTGAAAGAGGCCACCGCCTATGCCGCCGAAGATGCCGATGTCACCTTGCGCCTGTGGCACGTCCTCAAACCGCGCCTGCAAAAGGCCGGCAAGCTGACCGTCTATGAAACCCTTGAACGCGCCATGCCGCAGGTCCTGTCGGACATGGAACTCGAAGGCGTGCGCGTTGACCCTCAGGTGTTGCGCCAGTTGTCTCAGGATTTCGGCGGGCGCATGGGTGAGCTTGAGGCAAAAGCGCAGGACATAGTCGGCCGTCCGTTCAATCTCAACAGCCCCAAACAGCTGGGCGAAATCTTCTTCGACGAACTGAAACTCGCAGGCGGCAAACGCACCGCCTCAGGCACCTGGGCCACAGACGTCAAGGTGCTTGAGGAACTGTCCGAACGCGGTGAGCCGCTGGCCACATTGCTGCTCGATTACCGGCAACTGGCCAAGCTTAAGGGCACCTATACCGACGCACTGGTTGAACACGCCAATAATCCGGCCCAGCGCATCCACACCAGCTATCATCTGGCAGCGACGACGACGGGGCGTCTGTCGTCCAATGAGCCGAACCTGCAAAACATCCCTATCCGCACCGCCGAAGGCCGCAAGATCAGAACCGCCTTCATCGCCAAAGACGGCCACAAGCTGATCTCCGCCGACTACAGCCAGATCGAACTGCGCCTGCTGGCCCATATCGGCAATATCGAGCAACTGAAAAAAGCCTTCCGTGACGGTATCGACATTCACGCCATGACAGCGTCTGAAATGTTCGGCGTGCCGGTCGAAAACATGCCCTCAGAGGTACGCCGCCGCGCCAAGGCCATCAATTTCGGCATCATCTATGGCATTTCCGCCTTTGGTCTGGGCAATCAGCTGGGCATCGATAATGCCGAGGCCGCACGCTACATCAAAACCTATTTCGAGCGCTTCCCCGGCATCAAAGCCTATATGGACGCCACCAAGGCGCAGGTGAAAGACACCGGCTATGTCGAAACCATCTTCGGTCGCCGCATCCATATCCCTGACATTCACGCCAAGGCCACCGGACAGCGCGCCTTTGCCGAACGCGCCGCGATCAATGCCCCCATTCAGGGTACCGCCGCCGATATCATTCGCCGCGCCATGATCCGCATGCCCGACGCCCTGAAACAAGCGGGTCTTGAAACCACCATGCTGCTTCAGGTGCACGACGAACTGATCTTCGAGGCCCCCGACTCTGAGGTCGAACGCGCCATCCCGATCATTACGGACGTCATGAAACATGCGGCCCTGCCCGCGCAGGATATTTCCGTACCGCTTGAGGTCGAAGCCAAGGCCGCCAGCAACTGGGACGAGGCGCATTAGTCTCATTCAAAAGTCCTTCGGCTACGCCTCAGTGTACTTTTGAATGGAAAGGCGCAGCATTCGCCCTTGCCCCCTCAGACATTGTGTGGCCTCAATAGACCCTCTGCTGACCCAAGGAGTTAAACCCATGACCTTGCGCCATCTGTTGACCGCTGCCTTAGCCGCAGGCCTTATGGCCACAAGCCTGCCTGCACTGGCCCAGAGCTGGCACAGGGTTGAGGCCGAAGGCCAGCCGACGGCACGCCACGAAAGTGCGGCCGCCCACGTCAACGGGCGCACCTTTGTCATTGGCGGGCGCGGTGAGCGGCCACTGGATATCTACGACCACGCCAGCGGCAAATGGTCAGTCGGCAAGACCCCCCCGTCCGAAATGAACCACATGCAGGCCGTCGTGCATGAAGACAGGATTTACATCATCGGTGCCCTGCGCGGCCCCTATCCCGAAGAAGAAATCATCTCTCACGTCTGGATATATGATCCGCCCACGGATCAATGGTCACAATCCCATGAAATCCCCGCCGACCGCCGCCGTGGCGGAGCCGGTCTGGTGGTGCATGACGGGCTGATCTACCTCGTTGGTGGCAACAAACGCGGCCATAACTCAGGCTTCGTGCCTTATCTGGATGCCTATAATCCCGCCACAGGCCAATGGACGACTCTGCCCGATGCGCCACGCCCGCGCGACCACGTCTATGCCGCCGTGCTTGACGGGAAAATCTACGCCGCCGGTGGCCGCCTGAGCGCCGCCGATACCGGCGACAGCCTGAGCCAGACCATCCCTGAGGTCGATGTCTATGATATCGCCACCCAAAGTTGGTCAACCCCCTCAGCCCCCATCCCGACCCCGCGCGCCGGCGCTTCGGCCATTACCGCCAACAACCGGATCATCATCCTTGGCGGCGAAAGTGCCGCTCAGGTGCCTGCCCACTCTGAGGTCGAAGCCTTTGATCCCAAAACCGGCACATGGCAGACCCTGCCGCCCATGCCGGTCGGACGTCACGGCTTTCAGGCGCTGGTGATCGACGGACATATCCACGTCATCGCCGGAAGCGGTGATCGCGGTGGCGGGCCTGAACTTTCTGACCATTGGGTACTCAAATAATGACCGCCAGACACCTCGATCACATCAATATCCAAACCCATGATATGGCGGACACCATAGCCTTCTATGCCGATTTGCTCGGCCTTGAGGCGCGCACCGCTCCGCAACGCGACCCCAGTGAGCGTCAATGGCTCTATGTCGGGGAACGGGCCGTCATTCACCTCAATCTGTTCGGCACAGACAACACCATTCCGCGCGACGTGGTGCCGGGCGATCCGACCGGAGCCATCCATCACGTAGCCTTTGAATGCGACGGCTATGACGACACCATAGCCAAGATCGAGGCGCGGGGCCTTCACTATGCCTGTAACGATATTCCCGCCATCGGCCTCAGACAGCTGTTCGTCAACGACCCGAACAATGTCCTGCTGGAACTGAATTTCCGCAGCCCCAGACCGTAATTGCCCCAGACCGTAATTGCGCCCTTACAATATTACAGGCAGGCTCCCCTCATCTTAAGCGCCGTCTTTCAGGACAAAATGAGATGAGAAAAGCCCTCGTGCCTCTGGTACTGCTCGGCGGAACCGCCCTGCTTCTGAGTGCGTGCATGCACATGCCTGTCGGCAACCCCACCGTGCCGCAGCCGGCAAAGCCCGTTGACCTCAAAGCCTATGCAGGCCTGTGGTACGAAATCGGGCGTTATGAAAACCGCTTTGAAAAAGGCTGCGAAGCCGTCACTGCCCAATATAGCCTGCGCGACGACGGACTGGTTCAGGTCGTCAACAGCTGCCGTCAGGGCGCGACGGACGGGCCGGTGAAGGTCTCACAAGGCAAGGCCAAAATCGTCGAAAACAGCCAGAACGCCAAGCTCAAGGTCTCGTTCTTCGGGCCGTTTTTCGTCGGGGACTACTGGGTGCTTGACCGCGCCGACGACTATTCCTGGTCGATCGTCGGTGAACCGCGCGGCAAATATCTCTGGATACTGACTCGCGACCCTAACCCGTCCGAAAGCACGCGTCAGGCCCTGATGACCCGCGTCAAGGCGCTGGGCTATGACACAGCCCTGATCCGCCTAACGCAGCATTAAGGCTCGTCACGCTTTTCTTCTCCCTCCTGCTTTGCGGAAGGGTGGCGCTTTGCGACAGCAAAGTGACGGGAGGGTCTCTTGTTTTGAACGCAAAGACCGATATCCCCCAACCCTTATTCGTCAGGAATAATAATATCCGGATTTTCCGGCAGCACGACCTCAAACAGGCCGTGATCGAGCGCCTTTTGCGGGCGATAGGCCATAAGTGGCGCATGGGCCAGCGCCCGCACTTCCTCTGGCGTCAGGGCAACATCCAGCGCTTTTTTGCGCACCGCACGGGCCTGAAGATGCGGCTCAATCGACGGCGGGGCCGCCTTGCGCGCCCGCGGGATGATCTTCCAGTAACTCAAGACCAGCTTCCAGCGCACATCGGGCGGCGAAAGCGGTTCGCCCCAGCGCTTGCCATCTTTCATAATGGGCTTCAGAGGCTTGGGGGCCTTGCGGGTGCGCTCAAACGTACAGGCCAGACGCCCGACACCCTCATCGAGCAATGCCTTATAAACGCCCTGTGCCTCCGCCTCACTGGCAAAGCCCGGCTCGACCGTCTCATTGACGAAGGCCACCGTCTTGCCGCTGAGGTCGCTGGCCTCCCGTTCACGCACAGCCCGGGGCAGGTCCGGCTTTTGCAGGACTTCGAGCGCATTATGGGCAACAGGGTGAGCGATGGCGGACATGGAAGTCTTGCATAATAGCTTCGGTGTTAAGCTCTGGTTTACAACACCGCCGCACAGCACGCAAAACACACTATTGCACAGACCACTTGACGGCGCCCATTATTTCGTTATTTTGCTAATTAACAAAATAATGGAAAAACCTCATGTCCGAAATCTATAAGGCCTTAAGCGACCCGACGCGACGGCAGATACTTGAGCTGTTAAGGGATGGCGAACTGACCGCCGGTGATCTGTCGGCCCATGTGCCTGTCTCCAAACCCACCCTGTCAGGCCACCTGAACGTCCTCAAAAGCGCAGGCCTTGTCGATGTCACCCGCGACGGCACCCGCATGATCTACCGCCTCAACGTCTCCGTACTCGAAGACGCCCTGATGTCACTGATGCGCGCCTTCCGGATCGGCCAGCCCGATCAGGCCCCCACGCCCCCCGTCGCCACCCTGAAAGGCAGCAAGCTATGAAATGGCCCGTCGCTAAAACCTTCAGCCTGTTTGGCATTGCCTTTAGCGTGGGCCTAAGCCTCTATGCCCGCACACAGCTTCCCGACACCCCCATTGCCACACACTTCAATGCCGAAGGTGTGCCTGATGGCTTTATGTCACGTGATGCCGCTCTGGGCTTCGGCCCCGCCATGCTGATATTCATGACCGCCCTGTTCTGGGTGTTACCGGCCCTTTCCCCCGCCAATGCCAGCCTTGAACGCTCCGAAAAGGCCTATAGCGCCGTATGGATCAGCCTGATTGTGATCTTAGGCTTTGCGCACTTCTATATCATAGGCCATGCCTTTGGCCGCGCACCCGATGCCGAATGGGTACGCCTGTCCGCCGGACTGATATTTATCGTTCTCGGCAATTTCCTGCCCAAGGTGCGCTATAACTATTTCATGGGCATACGCACGGCCTGGACTCTGGCCGATGAGCGCGTATGGGACAAAACCCACCGCCTTTCCGGCCTTCTGTTCATAGTTGCCGGTCTGATCATTAGCGGCGCAAGCCTGTGGGCCCCCGCTTCCTATTTCACCGGCCTGTTGCTCACCGCCGTGTTTGGGGCCGCCCTGATCAGCGTCATCGCGTCCTATGTCTATGCCCGACAGCTCAAGACACAGTGATTATAGGGTTAAAACCTATGGCGACAGGGGAACTTATGGTTAATATGGCATTTTAACTGATTCGTTTTGAGCGGAATAATGACTGTCACCACAATAGCCTTTGCGGCGGCGGCAGGGGCTATGGCTCTGGCGCTCTCCACCACGGTACTGTCGTGGCGCGTGCGCTCGAAGCTGATCGGTGAGCGCGACACCCTTAAGTCCGAACTTACGGGCGGCCAGACGGTTCTCGGCGAACTTGATGCCGCCACCTCGGCCTTTGATGAGGCCTTTGTCGCCGTCGAAGACAATCTGGTGCGTCTGGTCTGGGGCGACGAGACGCTTCAGACCTGCGCACAGGCGCTGGGCCTCAAAAGCCAGACCGTCACCGCCCCTCAGGTCATCGAGGCCATAGGCAATACCTCGCCCGAAGCCGCCGCCGCCCTGACGGCCCTGATCACTCAGGGCAAATCCTGCCATTTCGAAGTCTTTGCCGAGGCCGGAAGCGCCATAAGCGCACTCAGGCCATCCGGCATCACCCTGCTCGTCGAAGGCCGCGTCTCAGGGGCGACGGCATGGATCAGGCTGGCCATTGCCGGTGCCCGAAAATCCCTGTCGTCCGGCCCCTTCGCCCAGATGGCCAATCTTCTGCCCTATCCGTGCTGGGTCGCCACCCGCGGTCCCACCGAAGGCTCTAACCAGATGATCTGGGCCAATGCGGCCTGGCTTAAGGCCGTCGATGCCCAAAGCCTTGAACAGGCGCAGGACGATCATCTCGGGCTTGACCGCTCCGCTGACATTCTGGTCTCCGAAGCCCTTGCCCAGAACATGCGCCGCGAAGGCTTCCGCTGGCTGACCATCGACGGCCAGAGACGCGCCTTTCAGGTGATCGTCGAGCCCCTGACCGACGGCCATGTCGCCGCCTATGCCATTGATGTCACCGAGGGCGAAGAAAGCCGCGAGGCCTTAAGACGCCACGCCAAGGCCCACGATGAAACCCTTGATCGCCTTGAGGACGCCGTAGCCATTTTCGGGCCGGAAAAGCGCCTGACCTTCCATAACCGCGCCTTTGAAACCCTGTGGGGCCTTGAAACCGCCTGGCTGGCCGAACGCCCGACCCATGGCGAAATCCTTGAACGCCTCAGGCAGAAACGCAAGCTGCCGGAAACCAGCGACTTCAGCAAATGGAAGGCGCAGGAGCTTGATTTCTACGGCCTGACCGATACTGCCCCCGATGAGATATGGTCACTGCCCAATGGCCGCGCCTTACGCGTTGTACGCCAGCCGCACCCGCTCGGTGGCCTTCTGCTGCTCTATTCCGACAAGACCGGTGAGCTGGCGCTGAAATCCCAGTTTAACTCGCTCATTCAGGTGCAACGCGCCACGCTCGACCAACTGACCGATGCCGTCAGCGTATTTGGCTCCGACGGTCGCCTGCGCCTTCGCAATAAGGCGTTTGACGATTTCTGGCACCTGAACAGTGACGAGATTACACTTGATGCCGAATTCAGCCGCCTGTCTGACATGTGCCTGCCGCTGGTGCATGACCGTGGCTTCTGGTCAGAGCTTAAGGCCCGCATCACCGACACCGACCCGATTGCCCGCGCCCCGCAAACCGGTGAGGTCAGAACCTCTGACGACCGGCTGGCGCAATGGCGCACCCAGCCCTTGCCGGACGGGGCAACGCTGGTGGCCTTTGCCGACATCACCAGCCGCCGCGCCCTCGAACAGGCCATTGAGGCCCGTGACGCCGCCCTGACCGAATCCGTGCGCCTCAAGCGTGAATTTGTCGGCAATGTCTCCTACGAACTGCGCACGCCCCTGACGACCATTGTCGGCTATGCCGAACTGCTGCAACGTCAGGCCGATGCGCTGGACGACCGCAATCGCGACTATCTTGACTCCATCCAGTCCGCCGCCACAGCACTGGCCCGTTCGATCGATGACGTGCTGGATATGGCCCAGATCGATGCCGGTGAGATGGACGTCAGCCTCACCGAGGTCAATCTGGCGCAACTGGTGGCCCGGTCACGCACGCACCGCGAAGCCGCCCTGACCGCCAAGGCCATCCGCTTCACCTACGAAGGTCTTGATCCCCGCGCCCGCGTCAAGGTCGATGCCCGCCGCCTGACACAGGTCATTGAGCATCTGCTCGACTATGCCCTGATCAACACCCAGACCGAGGGCCAGATCTTTATCCGCAGCCGCAAGGACGCCGACACCCTGGCCCTTGAGATCGGCTATACCGGCCGCGGCATTCCCTATCACACGCAGGCCCATATTTTCGACCGCTATGTCGGACGCGAACGCGGCGGGCCGGGGCTTGGGCTGGCGCTGGTCAAGGCGCTGGTCGAATTGCATGACGGCTGGATCACGCTTGAGTCCGATCCGCAGACAGGCGCCACCTTTACCCTGCACCTGCCGCATCAGACCGGCACAGGCATGGATGCGCAGATGCCGGTACTGACGCCTGAACCGGTGGCGGTTATCGCAAAGCCCCAGCCTCAATCCGTGCCTGAAGCCAAACCGCCGGAACCGGCCCCGAAATCCACTCCGGAACCGGCTCCCGTACCTGCGCAAAACCCCCAATCAAACCCCTTGGGCCTCAACGCCGAAACCCTCGCCGAGGCCCGCCGCATACTGGGCATGCTCTGATCAGAGCTTACGTCATACCTCCCCATTTCAATGGGGAGGGAAACCGCTTTGCGAAGCAAAGGGGTGGTGGGGCATCTTCATACGTCACCACCCTTAGCCTCTAAGGCTCCGCACGATCCTTTCCGAACCAGTTGATACTCCGCACTAAAATTATCACCGTTCCAATACACTTGACCTATGATCTAGGCCGTGATTCAATAAATAAAATGGGGAGGGGCTAATGACGCCAGATTACTTCGATAGTTCTATTTTTGATTTGATTGCAAATCGCGCAAAAGCGTTAGAAGATAAATTGAAATCTGATGTAATATTTTATCACGGTAGCATCTACCCTCAATACTTCAGGCACTTCAGAGATTTTGTTGAGGAAGTAAAAAATAAATCTGAAAGAACAGATCATGCAGTTTCCATTGTTTTGAGAACTGGGGGTGGTTCCGCTGAAACAACCGAAAGGATGGTTGGTGTTCTAAGA
>JBCEBX010000220.1:1014-3724 GCA_039206455.1 Asticcacaulis sp. | reverse complement strand
TATGGACAGTCCCGTCAGCCTTGGGGCTAACGGGTGCAGGGTCCGAGACCCTGCCTACTGGGCAGAAGCCAGATCGACCTTTACCCCTGGGCCTTGGGTCGAAGACAGCGAGATGCGTCTTACGTACTGGCCCTTGGCACCGGTTGGCTTGGCCTTAACCAGCGCGTCCACGAGGGCGCGGGCATTGGCTTCGAGTTGCTCAACGGTGAAGGAGGTCTTGCCGATACCAGCATGAACGATACCAGCCTTTTCGACGCGGAACTCAACGGCACCGGACTTGGCGTCCTTAACAGCCTGAGCCACGTTCGGGGTCACGGTACCAACCTTGGGGTTAGGCATCAGGCCGCGCGGGCCGAGTACCTTACCAAGGCGACCGACCAGAGCCATCATGTCCGGAGACGCGATAACACGGTCAAAGTCAAAGAAACCGCCCTGAATCTTTTCAACGAGGTCTTCAGCACCAACGACTTCGGCACCGGCAGCCAGAGCTTCCTCAGCCTTTTTGTCCTTGGCGAATACGGCGACGCGAACGTCTTTACCGGTACCCGACGGCAGTTGCACGACGCCGCGAACCTGCTGGTCAGCGTGACGCGGGTCAACCCCGAGGTTCACAGCGATTTCAACGGATTCGTCGAACTTCGCCTTGGCGTTTGCCTTAACAACGTTAAGAGCTTCGGTCAGGCCGTGCAGCTTGTCGGAATCGACGTCCCACGCCTTGATACGCTTTGCAATTTTGGTCATCAGAATTCCCCTTAGTCGACGATCTTCAGACCCATCGAACGCGCAGAGCCTTCGATGATCTTGGCGGCGTTTTCAACGTCGTGTGCGGACAGGTCTTTCGCCTTCTTTTCGGCGATTTCGCGCAGCTGGGCGCGGGTGATCTGGCCAACGCTATCACGACCCGGCAGCTTCGAACCGGACTTCAGGCCAAGCGCTTGCTTGATGAAGAAGGTTGCAGGCGGCGTCTTGGTCGTAAAGGTGAACGACTTGTCCTGATAAACGGTGATGATCGTCGGCAGGGGCGTACCCTTTTCGACGTTTTCGGTACGGGCGTTGAATTCCTTACAGAAACCCATGATGTTAACGCCGCGTTGACCCAGTGCCGGGCCGATGGGGGGCGAAGGTGTAGCCGAGCCAGCCTTCACCTGGAGCTTGATATAGCCCAGGATTTTCTTAGCCATTGAATGTATCTCCAGATATATAGAGCCGTGGTGCGGGCAACCCCTGCCACGGATTTAATCTGCCCCTTGAGGCAGAACGGGTGCCTATAGTCTAAACGGGCTGATCCGACAAGCCCTTAAACCTAAAAACTATTGCCTGAACAGGGCCGCAAGCCGTTCGGCCTCAGCCAACCGGTCAAAGCCGTTGCCGGTGGGCATATAGTTGGACGCCAGCGCCACCACCACACCGGTATCAGGATAGACCAGCAAAAAGCTGTAGGTGCCATTGGCCGTGCCGCCATGATAGGCATAGCGGCCTTGTGCGCCCTCGCCCACCTGAAAGCCCAGACCGTATTTGTGAGGGTTTACCGCTCCGTTTGCGAACGGCACCTGTGTCCACATAGCGTCACGACTGGCTGAGGACAGGAAGGCAGACGACAACAGGCCATTACCAAAACGCACCAGATCGGACGGCGTCGAGACATAGCCGCCACCGGCATGTTTATAGCTGATATTATCTTCGGGGGCTTCGATCAGGGCGCCGCTGATGAGCATGTAGGGCTTGGCCGGTTTCACCAGCGCATCCGCCCGATAGACGTGGGTCAGGCTCATGCCCGTTGGCTTGAGCACCTCTTCGTACATGATCTGCTCATAAGGTCTGCCGGTCGCACCTTCCATCGCCAGCGCCAAAACCGTGTAGCCGTAAGTGGTATATTCATAACCCGTGCCCGGTGTGAACTGTAACGGATCGTTCTCGGTGATCGTCGCCGCTTCGCGCGTACTGGTGTAGGTTTTGAAGCTGAAAAGTTCAGCGATATCCGAAGAATAACTACGGATACCGGCCTGATGCGACAACAGTTGCCGGATCGTATAGTCGGCCTTGCCATCAGCATAATCCGGCACATAGGTATTGACCGAGGCGTCCAGTTCAATCTGCCGGTTTTCAACCAGACGCATGACCGCAGCGCCTGTCAGGGATTTTGAGATGCTGCCGACGCGGTAGGTGCTGGTCAGTCTGGCGGCGTGCAGCACCTTGATGTCCGTGTAGCCGATGACTCCGGCCCAGACCAGCTGTCCGTTTATGCCGACCGCCGCCGACACCGAGGGCACAGTGTGCTCATGATAAAGGGTTTCCAGCCAGTCCGCTGCCGCTGCCCCTGCCGGTGCATAGGTGTCCACATAGGTCACCGAGGTTACCGCCGGTGCTTCTTCCGGACGCGTCTCAATCACCGAGGCCACATAAAGCCCGCCCGCCACGGTCAGCAGCACAACAACCGCCAGCACACCGATGATTATCTTCTTAAGCACTTCGCCCCCGTCTGGTCTGTGTTGCTGGCCTTAAACCTAACAGCTTATGCCGCCGCAAGGCCAAAGAAAAAGCGCTCCGAACGACCGAAGCGCTTTGATATTCTTATGAACCTGTCTGAAATATCAGACGGTCTTTTCGACCTGGGCAAATTCCAGATCCACCGGCGTGGCACGACCGAAGATCGATACCGATACCTTGAGACGGGCATGCTCCTGATCGACGCTTTCAACCACACCGTCGA